>JBBPYI010000282.1:0-5552 GCA_038200075.1 Mycobacteriales bacterium | reverse complement strand
TGGACCCGAACACCTTCTCGGTGTCGAGCCAGTCGTGCCCGCCGCAGGTCGCCGACCCCGCCAGCGACTCCCTGCTGGACGTCAACGCCACCCCGGCCGCCACGGCTAACACGGTCAGCACCATGGCTGGCGCGCGCTGCGACGCCCCTGCCGCTGTCGCCTCGGCCCAGACGGAGGGCGCCACCGCCCTGGTCAACGCCGGCGTGCCGGTCATCAGCGCTGACGTGATCCGCGCGCAGGCCAACAGCGACTGCGTCAAGGCACCCAATGCCGATGGCTCGCTGTTCACCAACCTCAAGGTCAACGGCACCCCGGTCCCGCTGGGCCCGCTGGGCGTCCCGGACCCGAACACCACCATCTCCATCCCCGGCGTCGCGACCGTCATCGTCAACGAGCAGCACCCCACCGCCTCTGGTCGGGGCATCGTCGTCAATGGCGTGCACGTCATCGGTGAGAGCCCGCTGCTGCGCGGCGACCTGATCATCAGCCACGCCGTGAGCGGCGTGGTCTGCCCCAACGGCAAGGGCTCTGAGATCGCCGAGGGCCTGGCGGCCCCCGACCTGACCTTCTCCAAGGACGCCAGCCCGTCCACCGCCAAGGCCGGTGACACCGTCACCTACACCGCCAAGGTCACCAACTCCAGTGACTCGGCCTGCGACGTCATCAGCTTCTTCGACCACCTCAGCCCGGTTGTCGATTTCGTCTCGACCTCGGGGGGCTTCGGCACCGAAGCTGACAACCCGGTTCCGATGCGGGCTGACGGCGGCCAGGACGTCATCCTGCGTCCGACCGATGTGGTCATCGCGCCCAAGTCCACCGTCACCCAGACGATCGTGGTCAAGCTCAAGGGCGATGTGAAGCCCGGAACCTACTTCAACACCCTCGAGATCTTCTGCGCGGTCAACGGGAACTTCGCCAGTGGCCCGATCGCTCCGGTGACCGTCCCGGCAGCCGTGGTCGCGCCGGTCGACGCACCGGTGGCCGCTCCTGTGCAGCTGCCCCGCACGGGTGCCTCCACGGCCGTCGCGCTCGCTGCTCTCACGCTCGTGGGTGGCGGCCTGGTGCTGCGTCGTCGCTCGCAGACCACCTGATCGTTTCCTGACGTCCCGCAGGGGCGCCCACTCCCGACGGGGGTGGGCGCCCCTGCGGCGTTCGGCGGCTCGGTAACGTCGCCGTCGTGCCGCCATCCATGAACTCCGCAGCCCGTCGGCTGCCCGATCCTGCGGCGCTGCTCGCCGACGCACCGCTCGTCTGGGCTGCGCTGTCCACAGCCGGCTGGTCGGCTGTCACGCTGGACGAGCTGCTCGGCGTGAGCGCTCGCGGCCACCTCGAGCGTGACGAGCTGGCGCCCGTCCTGCGGCGCACAGACGGCGGCACTGCCTTGGAGACCTTGGTCCGGCTCTTCGTGCTGGGCGTCGAGGTAGACCTCAAGCAGGCCCGTGCCGCCGGCGTGCCCGAGACCTGGCTGGTGCCGGACGGCTACGGCGTGGCGGCGGCCGTACGCCTGCAGCCCGTCGTCCATGGCGGGGTGGAGGTCGTCGTCGCCCATGACCCTGGCCGGGCGGCCGACGGCGTGCATCCGCAGCAGGTGCTGGGCGTGGGGGCGGCGTCACTGACCCTGGCGGCCGCGACCCCGCGCACGCCGGTGGGGCGCACCCTGGATCTCGGAGCCGGCAGCGGCATCCAGGCGCTGCTCGCCGAGGACCACAGCAGCAGCGTCGTCGCGACCGACGCCAATGCGCGGGCCACGGCGTACGCCCTGCTGTCCGCGGCGCTGAACGGACAGGTGCTGGACGCGCGGACGGGCGATCTCCTGCAGCCGGTTGCCGGCGAGCTGTTCGACCTGGTGGTGAGCAACCCGCCCTTCGTGATCGGCCCCCGCTCGCGCTACACCTACCGCGACGGCGGGCTCGACGGCGACGACCTGTGCCGGCGGCTGGTCGGTGAGCTGCCGCGCCACCTCGTCGAGGGCGGCCACGCCGTGCTCCTGGCCAACTGGCTGCATGTCGAGGGCGAGGACGGCGACGCCCGGG
Source organism: Mycobacteriales bacterium (assembly GCA_038200075.1). Taxonomy (GTDB): domain Bacteria; phylum Actinomycetota; class Actinomycetes; order Mycobacteriales; family SCTD01; genus SCTD01. Next base: position 3,519 of record JBBPYI010000282.1, on the reverse strand, counting down.
TGCAGTCCTGGTTCGGCCCCGACGTCGACGGCTGGGTGGTGCAGCGGGAGCTGGCCGCTCCTGAGGAGTACGTCACCGCCTGGCTGCGCGACACCGACGAAGGCCCCCGCTTCGACGAGCTCTACGACGACTGGATGGCGTGGTTCGACCTGCGCCGGGTCGAGGCCGTGGCCTTCGGGGTGCTCGCGATGACGTCCGGCACCGGCCGGGTGCACCTGGACGACGCGCCGCAGCAGGTCGCGCCGACCTGGGGCGAGCAGGTGCCGGCCTTCTTCACCCGCCAGCGCGTCCTGGACCGCGGGCTCCTGGCGACCGCGTGGCAGCTGCGAGAGGACGTGACGCTGCAGCAGAGCGCCGTGCGGGGGGACGACGGCTGGTACGCCGGCGCGCAGGTGCTACGGCAGGAGCGTGGGCTGCGGTGGTCCGGCGGAGTCGACCCGTACGGCGCGGCGCTGCTGGCCGGCTGCGACGGGACCCGGCGCCTCGGGGAGCTGCTCGACGTGCTCGCCGTGTCCGCCGGCCTCAGCCAGGACGACGCGGCCGAGCAGGTCCTGCCGGTGGTGGAGCGACTGGTGCAGCAGGGCTTCCTGGTGCCCTAGGTCCGGTCGCCGTCAGGCCGGCCGTCCTGATCGGGCGGCGAGAGCGTGCCCAGCAGGTCGACGATGACCGTCATCCCGGCCTGCATCGTCGCGAAGCCGTGCGCCATCGTCGACTCGATGCTGTCGAGTCGCCCGTCGATGCTGTCGAGTCGCCCGTCGATGCTGTCGAGTCGCCCGTCGATGCCGTCGAGTCGCCCGTCGATGCGGTCCAGACGGTGGCCCTGCTCGACCTGCGTCTCGCGCAAGGCGTTCAGCGCACTGGTGTGGGCCCGCAGCTCAGAGCGCACCTCCGACACGTCTCGGTCGGCGCCTGCGGCCAGCACCCGGGCGGCGCCGGCGTCAGAGGCGGTGAGCTGCTGCTGTGCGCGCAGCTGCTCCACCGCCGCTTCCACGGAGGTGAGCCGCCGTTCGATGTCATCGCCTGCCATGGCTCGACCTTACGACCGCAATGGGCTCCCGGAAAGGTTGTCCACAGGTCTCGGCGACCCCGACGCGTCCAGGCCGAGGGACAGGACAGCGGCGCCCAGGGTGACGGCGCCGGTCAGCACGAACGCCGCACCCGGTCCGCCCGAGATCTCGCGGACAGCGGGGCTCACGACGGCCGAGACCGCGCCGCCGAGCTGCAGGCACAGCGAGCTCGCCGACAGGGCCGTCGCGCGGTGGCCGGCGCCGACCCGGCTGTGCAGGACGGCCGTCACCAGCGGCCAGCGGGCGGCGTTCAGGAGGTAGAAGGCCGCGTACGCGACAGCAGCAGCCAGCACGGTCGTGGTCGACGCCACCCCCGCGACCGCCAGAGCGCCCGCAGCGGTCAGCCCGGCGACGGCCCAGGGGGTGGAGCCGCGGGCCAGTCGGCGGCTGCCCGGCGCGAGGGCTGCGCCTGCTGCGCCTGCCAGGAACGACACGGCCATCACCACGCCGAACACCGACGAGCCGCCGGTCGCGCCGCCCGCCAGGTCGGCGAACAGCGGCGGCCCCAGCAGCTCCAGCGTCGACAGGACGTAGCCGCCGGCCAGCGACAGCAGCAGCACCCGGCGCAGCCCGTAGTCACGCACCGACAGCGCGACCGAGTCCCGCACGGTGTGCGGGACAGCGGTCAGGCCCGCGCGCAACGCCGCGGCGCCCCGTTGGTGCGGGCGGGGACCGCTCGGCGTCACGAGCATCAGCACGGCGACGATCGAGGCGACGTCCAGCGCCGCGGCGATCAGATAGGGCAGCAGCAAGGTCGACGAGGCCGCGCCCGACAGCAGGGTCGGCGTCAGGCCGCCGGCGATCGCGCCGACGGCGAGCGCGAGGGAGTCCGCCGTGCCCCCGCGGGACAGACCGGGGACGACGTCGGCCACCGGGTCGGCCTGCCGGACCGTGTCGACGTACCAGGCCTGCAGTGGCCCGGAGTCCAGGGCGCGGCCCGTGGCCTGCAACCCGGCGGCCAGCAGGAAGCCGGTGAGGTCGTCAGCCGTGGCGTACGCCAGGCAGGCCAGCAGGTGCAGGACGCCCGAGGCGACCAGGACCGGCCGGCGGCCGATCGCGTCGGCCAGGCCCCCCGTCGGCAGCTCGAGCAGCACCACCAGCAGGCTGTGCGCCACGAAGACCAGCCCGATCTGGGCCAGCGTCAGGCCGCGCGACAGGGCCAGCAGGACCGACACCGAGACGGTCAGGCCCACCGGCAGCCAGCGCAGCGCGGTCAGGCCGACGTAGCGACGGGTGGCCTGCGTGACCGTCAAGCTTGCTGCGACCTCGGTGTCGAGCCTCACGTCGGCCACTGCCGCAGGGGTAGCACATCGAGCAGCACCGCGACCGTCTCGGTGCCGTCGGCGGGCTCGTCGGTGGGGTGGGCGCACAGCCAGCGCTGCAGGACGGCGTCGAGCTCGGCGAGCAGCTCCTGGGCCTGCTCCGGGCGCAGCCGCAGCGCGTAGTCGTTGACCGTGCTGCCCGAGGACCAGGTGGGGTCCAGGCCCGCGCGCCCGTCCAGCCAGGCCTCGAGCACGCGTCCCTGCAGGCCGACGGCCAGTCGCATCATCTCCTCCTCCACCTGCTCGCCGTCCTCCTGCTCGCGCATGGCGGCCGAGGTCCAGCTCGACTGGCGGTGCCGGGCCTGCCACCAGCGGCCGGTGCCCTCACCGGCCACCTCCTCGACGAAGCCGTACGCCGCGAGCTGGCGCAGGTGGTAGCTCGTCGAGCCGCTGCTCTCCCCGACCCGGGCTCCCAGCAGCGTCGCGGTGGACGGTCCGTCGAGCCGCAGCAGCCCCAGCAGCCGGTTGCGCAGCGGGTGGGCGAGGGCGCGCAGCGCGCGGACGTCGGTGACCTGCACGCTGGGCTCTGACATGCGTCGCACCGTACGCCTGCCAAGAGAACTTTGCAAAGAGTTGTTGGTGTCACGCCGGCGAGCGTCGACGGCGACCTGGGGCACACTCGGAAGGCGGTGTGCGTTCAGCGCCACGACCGCCCCTGCTGTTCACCACCTCTGGAGAAGCGTGTCCGAGACCGACCTGCAGCCCGTCCTGGCCGCCCCTGCCTCGGGAGTGAAGGCACCCCGAGGCAAGGCCACGCGCACCGGCACCGGCACCCGCCTGGTCATCGTCGAGTCCCCGGCCAAGGCCAAGAAGATCGCCGGCTTCCTCGGCGCGGGCTACGTCGTGGAGAGCTCGATCGGTCACATCCGCGACCTGCCGCGCAACGCCGGCGACGTCCCGGCCAGCCACAAGGGGCAGGCCTGGGCCCGCCTGGGCGTGGACGTCGACAACAACTTCGAGACGCTCTACGTCGTCAGCGCCGACAAGAAGCAGCAGGTCGCCAAGCTCAACGCCCTGCTCAAGGAAGCGGACGAGCTCTTCCTCGAGACCGATGAGTACCGAGATTGCGAGGCCATAGCCTGGCACCTGCTCTATACCCTCGCGCCCAAGGTGCCCGTACGCCGGATGGT
>JBBPYI010000281.1:0-9764 GCA_038200075.1 Mycobacteriales bacterium | reverse complement strand
TGGGTCGAGCACCTGCTCGCGATAGCGCCGCATCAGCTCGGGGTTATCGGCGCTCTCACCGATCAGGCGGGGAAAGATCTTGCCGGCCAGCGACGACGAGCTCTTGCGCCGGACGGCGTCGAGCAGTCCGACCAGCTCGTCACGCACGCTGGCGTCCTCGTCGGGCTCAGGCTGCTCGGACATGGTCCTGACGGCGTCGATGACCAGCTGCTCCTTGCCGGCCCAGCGGCGGTAGAGCGTGGCCTTGCCGACGCCGGCGCGCGCGGCGACCGCTTCCATGGTCAGGGCGGCGTACCCGCCGTCGGCCAGCAGCTCGAGCGTCGCGGTGGTGATGGCGTCATCCAGCCGAGGGTCGCGGGGTCGACCGAGCTGGCGGGGCGAGTGGGTGGCGGTCACACCGACACCGTCTCGCGGGCCACCGGCAGGTCGCCTGCCGAGGTGGAGCGTCGGCCGGGCAGCCAGCGCAGCACCACCGCCACCCCGATCGCCGCGACAAGGGCTGAGCCGAGCGCGGTGGCGTGCATGGCGTCGACGAAAGCCTGGACGCTCGCGGCCTCCAAGGGGCCGCGCAGGGCAACGGGCAGCCGTTCGGCCACGAGCTGCGTACCGCCGATGGACTCCCCCGCGAGGTCGCGTGCTGAGGTCGGCAGACCGCGCAGTCCGGGCGCGTCCAGCGCCGGCGTGATGGCCACCCGATAGCTCGCGGACAGGATCGAGCCGAGGATCGCCACCCCCAGAGCGCCGCCGACCTGGCGGACGGTCGTGTTGACGGCCGAGCCGGCGCCGGCCCGCTCGCGCGGCAGCGTCGACATGATCGACTCGGTCGCGGGAGCGATCACATTCGCCATGCCGGAACCCTGCAGGAGCAGCAGAAACATCACAAAGGCGATGGGCGTGCGCTCGTCGACCAGCTGGTAGCCGGAGAAGGACAGCGTGACCAGCGCCAGGCCACCCGCGCAGACCGCCTTGGCGCCGAACCGCTTCACCAGCGCCGCGCTGCGGGGTGCGAAGAACGACAGGCCGACGGCGACAGGGATGAAGGTGAGGCCGGCGTGCAGGGGCGAGAGCCCCCGGGCGTACTGCAGGTAGAACGACACGAAGAACACCGTCCCGAACAGCGCGAACATCGCCAGGGTCACGGCCGCGCAGGCGGCCGAGAAGGACGGGTTCTTGAAAAGCAGCACGTCGAGCATCGGGGCCTTGCTGCGCCGCTGGAGCAGGACGAACAGCGTCAGGACCGCAAGACCGCCCACCAGCGGACCGAGCACGGCGCCACTGCCCCAGGCGGTCGTCTCGCCGCCCTTGATGATCCCGTAGACCAGCAGCACCAGGCCGGTGATCGAGAGCAGGACGCCGAGCGGGTCCAGCGCGCGCGGGTCGGGGTCCTTGCTCTCCGGGACGATCCACACGATGGCCGCGAGCGCGATGATGACGACGGGCACGTTGACCAGGAAGACCGAGCCCCACCAGAAGTGCTCGAGCAGCAACCCGCCCGTGACCGGCCCTGCTGCGATCGCGATGCCGGTGAAGCCCGCCCAGATGCCGATGGCCCGACCCCGCTCGGCGGGTTCGAAGACGTTGCTGATGATCGACAGCGTCGACGGCATGACGGCCGCCCCGCCGATGCCCATGAGCGCCCGGGCGGCGATGAGGGCCTCCGGGGTGGCGGAGAACGCCGAGAGCACGGACGCCAGCCCGAACAGCACCAGCCCGACGATGAGCGCAAGGCGGCGTCCGAAGCGGTCACCGAGCACGCCGTAGGTGAAGAGCAGGCCGGCGAACACCAGCGTGTAGCTGTTGACCGCCCAGGCCAGCTCGCTCTGGCTTGCACCGAGGTCCTGCTGGATCGTCTTGAGCGCGACGTTGAGGATGGTGTTGTCCAGCACGACGACCAGCAGGCTGAGCACCAGGGTGCCGAGGATCAGCCATCTGCGGTCGTGCACCGTGCGCTGGTTCATCGTCATCCTTGCCATGCGGGGTGGTCTGTGGCCGGAACGCTATACGAGACGCCAGCGTTCCGCATCACGAGGCGGTCGTGACGCCTGCCACGTAGGCGGGTCGGCCGCGGGGTGGCACCCTTGAGGCAGACCGGGGACCGTCGCCCTGCCGTAGGGCTGGCCTCGAGTTGACGACGGGAGCCCGCGATGTCCAAGGACACGACCGACCTGCCCACCCTCTACGGCGGAGTCGTCAACCGCCGCGTCACGCCCCGGGACCTGCAGCGCGCCAAGGACGCCGGTGAGCGCTGGGCGATGCTGACCTCCTACGACATGCTCAGCGCGGCCATCTTCGAGGCGGCCGAGATCCCCGTGCTGCTGGTGGGCGACTCGGCCGGCAACAACGTGCTCGGCTACAGCACCACCCTGCCGGTGACCGTGGACGAGCTGCTGCCGATGGTGCGGGCAGTCGTGCGCTCCACCACCCGGCCGCTCGTGGTCGCCGACCTGCCCTTCGGCTCCTACCAGGGCTCGCCCGAGCAGGCCCTGGCCACCGCCGTGCGCTTCCTCAAGGAGGGTGGCGCCCAGGCCGTCAAGCTCGAGGGCGGACGCCGGATCGCGCCTGCCGTGGAGCTGCTGGTCTCGGCGGGCGCGCCGGTGATGGGGCACGTCGGGCTGACCCCGCAATCCGAGCTGGTCATGGGCCTTCGGGTGCAGGGTCGCGGGGCCGCTGCCGACGCGCTAATCGCCGACGCCCTCGCCCTGCAGGCCGCCGGCGCCTTCGCCGTGGTGCTCGAGGCGGTCCCCGCCGACCTGGCGGAGCGGGTCACCAAGGAGCTCACGATCCCCACCATCGGCATCGGCGCCGGTCCGGGGTGCGACGCCCAGGTGCTGGTCTGGACCGACATGGCCGGGCTCACTCCCGGCGCACCGCTGACGTTCGTCAAGCGGTACGCCGACCTGCGCGGGGTGCTGACCGAGGCGACGCGGGCCTACGCCGAGGACGTCCGGGAAGGCCGCTTCCCCGGCCCTGAGCACTCCTTCAGCTGACCGCGCAGCACCCCCACGCACACGCCAAGCAGCCACAGGTGGCCGGCGCCGAAACCGACCCGCTGCAGCGCTCCCGAGTACGCCTGCGCCGGCACCGTCCCCAGCAGGCAGCCCGAGGCGATGACCCCGAGGGCGTACGACGCGGCGCGGGCACGACCCCGCAGACGGCGCGCCCCGGCCAGGGGCAGCAACGACAGCGACGCGTAGCCGGTCGTCCCGAACGCCAGGTGGACGGTGTCCTGCAAGCCGCCCCGGACCTCCCCCAGCGGGGAGGCCGCCGCGCCCAGGGTCGCGAGCGCTGCGACGCTGAGCAGGACCGCAGGCACTCGACCGAGGCGCCGGTTCAGCACGGGCGCCAGCAGCAGGGCTCCCCCGGCGAAGGCGACGAATGCCGCTGTCAGCACCGGGCCGGTCGCCGTGCCGTCGCGCTGCAGCTGGCTGATGCTCTGGCGGACCGGGTCGAAGCCGTCGGTCGCCACTCCCCCGACCGCCCAGGCGCCGGTCAGCAGCACGACCCCCGTCGCGGCGGCTGCTGCCCGTACCCGGTCGTTCACCGCCCGCCGTCCAGCAGCGCCCGGATGACCGGTCCCTTGGCCTCGGCGTAGTGGTTGACGTCCGGCCACGATCGTCCTGCCAGAGCTCGCTTGACCGCCTCGTAGCGGCGCCGGGCCCGCGTGTCACGTCGCAGGAGGTCTCGCAGCTGCCGTCGCTCGGCGAGCTCGGGAGACCCCGGCTCGTGCAGGTGCACGTTGGCCGGTGACCCTGTTGCGTCCTGCACCACCACGTGGCCGGGTTCGCGCACCCGCAGGACGTAGCCGGCGGCCTCGAGTGGCACCAGCCAGCCCTCGCCGTCGACGCCCGCGACAGCCAGCTGCACGTCGATGACCGGCTTGGCCGCCAGGCCCGGCACCGCGGTGGAGCCGACGTGCTCGATGTCGCCCGCGGCCTCTCCCAGCGCCCCGAGGATGCGGGTGCGGTGCGCGTCGAAGGCCGCTGGCCAGCCAGGGTCGGACTCGGCCAGCTCGACGACGACCGGCCGCAGCCCTCCGACGAGCACCTGCTGCAGCTTCGATCCCAGGGCCGTGACCGGGCCGGCGAGCTGCGCGGTCAGCAGCTCGCGGGCCTGGACGAGCGACGGGCCGTACCAGGTCAGGTGGCGGCCGCTGACCAGCGCCGCCGGGGCCGCGAAGCACTCGGGTCCATCGGCAGCGGTGAAGGCGTACGGCTCGTCGGGCAGCACGACCAGGTCGTGCGGCGGGAGCTCGGCGAGCTGCACCGTCGGATAGCGCTCCGGCGATCCGGCCAGCGCGTTGTCGATGCCGACGCGGCTCAGCACGTCCCCGGTGAAGGTGTCCCGGCCCACCGCCATCCACGGCCTGCGCCAGATGGCCACGACGGCGCTGCGGCGTACGCCCGTGAAGGGCTCGGCCCAGACGTCGACTGCCTCGTCCAGCCAGGCCGGGCGGTCCAGCCGGCAGGCTGACAGCATCCGAGCCAGGCTCGTTAGAGCCTGCGGGACGGTCTCCGGCGCGGTCACCCAGACCGCGATGCCCGCCTCGCGCAGGGCGTCGAGGTCGACCGCCCGGTTCTCCTCGGCGTTGGCCACCACCAGATCGGGGCCGAGCTCGCGGATCGCCGCCACATCCGGGTTCTTGGTCCCCCCGATCCGCCGTGCGGGCAGGTCGGCGGGATGGGTGCACCAGTCGGTCACGCCGACCAGCAGCCCCGGCGCGGTCTCGGCGACCGCCTCAGACAGCGACGGCACCAGCGAGACGACCCGGGCAACGCGCGCCGCGGCGACGACCTCGCGTCCGGTGTCGTCGAGCATCAGACGTCGGTGATGCGCAGGCCGGCGTGGGCCTTGTAGCGGCGGTTGACCGAGATGAGGTTGGCCGTCAGCGCCTCGACCTGGTGGGCGTTGCGTAGCCGCCCACCGAAGACGCCGCGCATCCCGGAGATGCGGTCGGCGAGCGCCTGCACCAGGTCGGTGGCCTCCCTGTCGTCCCCGAGGACCAGCACGTCGGTGTCGATCCGCTCGACCGTCTCGTCGAGCAGCAGCACGGCGCTGACGTGGTGGAAGGCCCCGACCACGCGGCTGTCGGGCAGGACGGCCTGAGCCTGCTGCGCGGCGCTTCCCTCCTCGACGGCCAGGGCGTACGCCCCCTGCTTGTCGAAGCCGAGCGGGTTCACGCAGTCCACGACGACCTTGCCGGCCAGCTCGGCTGCGAGCGAGGCCAGCAGCTCACGGTGGCCGTCCCAGGGCACCGCCACGATCACGACATCACCGGCCTGGGCGGCCCCGGCGTTGTCGGCGCCGCTGACCTGCCCGACAGACGCCAGCTCGGCCGCAGCCGCCTCGGCGCGGGCGGCGTCGCGTGAGCCGAGCACGACCCGCTGACCGGCTAGCGCCAGACGCCGGGCGAGCCCGCGACCCTGCTCACCGGTGCCGCCGAGCACGGACACCACGAGGGACGACAGGTCAGGGGCAGCGACGGAGGTCATGCTGGCCATCCTGGCAGTCGAGCCTGCGGGCGGCCGGTCGGGTGGCGAGCAGGAGGGGACAACGCGACGTACGTCACGAACTGATCTCGCCACGGGAGCAGGAGTAGACCGACAGACGGCGAACACCCCTGCAACAACCGATCACGCGCGACGGCACGCAAGGGAGTGAGGGCCATGACCGACGACGTCGAGAGCGGCGATCACCGCCTGCCCTCACCCCGCCGACCAGCGTTGCCGTCGTGGTTGCACGGCGCGTCCACGGCCGCACCGGTGACCTCCGAGCCCGCTCCTCGAGTCGCCGACCTGTCGGCGCTGCTGGCCGATATCGACGCGCTGCGCACAACCCTGTCGACCGACCTGTCGTTGGCTGCTGCCGCCCTCGAGGCCGGCGCCGACGACCTGGCCGGCGAGCTGGTCGACGGCGACCTGCTCGAGCTGCGCGCCTTCCAGAACCGGGCCCTGGTCCACCTGGCAGCTCTCGACGCGCCAGCGGCAGCCGTCGAGGCCACCGTCACTCCTGCGTCCCGGCGACGTCGCATGATGCCGGCCGCGCCTCTGGTGGCCGCGGCCGCCGCCGTCATCGGCCTGTTCGCCGGGGTGGTCCCGAACAGCTCACCCACGCCGCAGACCAGCACCACGGTCGACGGACTCAGCCAGGCCGGCTTCTCCGTCGCGTGGCTGTCCGAGCTGGCCGCGCAGGGCGCCAGCCCGGATGAGCTGCGCGAGGCGGCCCAGTCGATGAACGCCGAGCTGGCCGATCTGGTCGCCGAGGCGCGCACCAACCCGGTCGCGGCCCAGCAGGCGCTGCTGCTGCTGCAGGCCGGCACCCAGGTGCTCAGCCAGCAGGGCGACCAGGGCGTGCTGCGGGAGGTGCTGGCGCGCACCCGCGAGCTCGAGCGTCAGCTGCGCAAGGTGCTTCCGCCCATCAGCCGGAGCGTCGCGCCGGTGCCGTCGCGCCCCGATCTGCCCGTCGTGCAGCGGCCCGCGCCGCAGGCCGAGCCGCAGTCCGAGCCCGCCCGGACCGAGCGCCCTGCCCCGAGCAGCGCGCCGGCCCCGAGCAGCGCGCCGGCCCCGAGCAGCGCGCCGTCCCCGGCGAGCCCGCGGCCGAGCAGCTCGCCCAGCCCGGCCGCGTCGAGCCCGGCACCGACGACCTCTCCCGCGCCCGGTCCGTCACCGTCCCCGTCGGACGGACCCCTGCCCCGCCCGCCCGTCCTGCCCGGCCTCTAGTCAGGCCAGCCGGAACAGCACCACCCTGGCTTGCAGGTCGGCGCGGACCAGGACGACCTGGACCGGCTGACCCAGCGGCAGGTCAGCGCCCTCGCACCGAGCCCGTACGGCCGGCTCGAGCAGCTGCACGAGGCCGGCCGTGCGACCGCTGTCGACCACGACGGCGTCGAAGCGCTCGCCGACCCGGGAGCTGAGCACGGCCGCCTCAGCGCCGTCCACGACCGCACGCTCCAGCGCAGCCGCTCGACGGGTCGTGCGCGCCATGACCTCGGGCAGCCCGGGCAGCGTCTGCCTGGCCCAGCTCGGTACCGGCGTCCCGGCGGCCGCCGCCAGGCACACCTCGCCGACGTGGCGGTCCGCCAGCCGTCGCAGCGGCGCGGTGCAGTGGGCGTACGCCGCAGCGACCCCGCTGTGCAGCGGCTGCTCGGGCGGCGCGCCGTCGAAGGCCGTGTAGCCGGCGCCACGCAGCAGTCGGGTGGCCAGCGTCAGCAGGGCGGCATGGGTCGCCACGGTCGGGTCCAGGGCGGAGACCACATCGCCGTAGGAGCTGCCGTCCGGCCAGGCGACCCCGAGGGCCAACGCACTGCGGCGCAGGGCCTGCACCGCCTCCGGCTCGGCCGGAGGCAAGGTCCGCAGCAGGCCGACACCGGCTCGCAGCATGAGACCGGCGGCGGCGATGCCGGTCAGCAGGCTGAGCTGCGCGTTCCACGCCTCGCAGGGCAGCTGGGCGCGCAGCTCCAGGCTGGGACGACCGTCGGCGTCCAGGACGACCTCCTGCTCGGGTGTCGGCAGGTCCACGGCCCCTCGCTCGCGAGCCCTGGCCTGACGCAGCACGCCAATCTCTTCGAGCAGCGTCAGCATCGGCTCGGCGGTCCCGGCATCGAGGGCGGCCTGCACCCCGGCGTAGTCCAGGCGCTGACGCGAGCGCACCAGCGCCCGGCGGACGTCGGTGCCGGTCAGCTCGCCCGTCGCGTCCAGATCGAGCTGCCACAGCAGCGCCGGGCGCACCTGATCCGGCAGCAGGCTGGCCGCGTCCTCACCCAGCACCGGCGGGTGCAACGGGATGCGCTTGTCAGGGGCGTAGAGCGTGACCCCGCGTGCGGTGAGCTCGTCGTCCAGGACCCCGCCAGGGGTGACGAACGCCGCCACGTCGGCGATCGCGTAGCTGACCCGGTAGCCGGAGTCCGTACGCGCGAGATGCAGCGCCTGATCCAGGTCGCGGCTGCCCGGCGGGTCGATCGTGACCATCGGCAGGTCCGTGCGGTCCAGCTCCGGCAGCCGCGGGTGGTCAGCTGACTGCTGCGCCTGCGTCAGCGCCGCGGCGGAGAACTCCCCGGGCACCTCCAGCTCGCGGCGTACCGCGTCCAGGTCCAGCAGAGCGGCAGGGGCGACGACACGCAGGGAGGGCACCGGCCCACCCTAGGAAGAAAGGGCCTCCGGCAACGGCAACCGGGCCCAGACCGTCTTGCCGGGCGGCTGCGGGCGTACGCCGTGCTCGGAGGACAGCAGGTCCACCAGCATCAGCCCCCGACCCCCTTCGGCCTGCTCGTCGGCCTCCCGACGGCGCGGAGCCAGCGGACTGGCGTCGTCGACGGCGATGACCACCGCGTCGTCCGCCGTCTCGAGCTCCAGGACCACCGGCGCCCGGCCGTGGCGGACGGCGTTGGTCACCATCTCGCTCACCACGAGGGCGACGTCGTCGACGAACTCCCCGAGGCCCAGCGTCGACAGCGCAGAGGTGACGGCAACCCTGGCAAGACCCGGCCCCTCAGCGCTGGAGGGGAGCTCGATGCGCTGGCGGGGGGCCGTCGAGCGGTCATCGACGTGCCCCAGCGCCTGCGCGGCGTCGAGGTGTGTCGCCGCTGCGCCTAGCCCGGCAGAGGGCGGGGCGCACACCGTCAGGGACGGATGAGGCCACAAGCGGGCGCGCGAGACGAGCGCCTGCAGCTCCTCGACCGCCGGTGACGGCAGCTCGAGGACCCCGGTGAGGTCGAGGACGATTCCCCTGGGCTCGGTCACGCGCTGCTGCTCGACGGCGTCCACGAGCGCCGGGACGTCTGCGGCCCCTACGGATCCGGTCACCACGAGCACCGTGATGCCGTCGATCGAGGACGGTTCCAGGAACACGTCGCTACCTCACAGGATCGGCCGTCTACGGGTCAGGGCCCGCGACTGCAGACCTCCTGCTCATGCCCGGTTCATGACCAGGATGAAACAGTCACACAACAGTGTGGCGTCGGCGACACCCGACCCCAGGGTTCAGTCGACCACCGGGAGGTAGATCCGAGCGCCCTGCTCGGCGAACTCCGCGCTCTTCTCGGCCATCCCGAGCTCCAGGGCGGTCCGGTCGTCGACGCCCTTGGCCTCGGCGTACTTGCGCACGTCCTGGCTGATCTTCATCGAGCAGAAGTGCGGACCGCACATCGAGCAGAAGTGCGCGGTCTTGGCTGCACCGGCGGGCAGCGTCTCGTCGTGGAAATCCCGCGCCGTCGTCGGGTCGAGCGAGAGGTTGAACTGGTCCTGCCAGCGGAACTCGAAGCGAGCGTCGGACAGGGCGTCGTCCCAGGCCTGGGCACCCGGGTGCCCCTTCGCCAGGTCCGCGGCGTGGGCGGCGATCTTGTAGGTGATCACGCCGTCCTTGACGTCGTCGCGGTCGGGCAGGCCCAGGTGCTCCTTGGGCGTGACGTAGCAGAGCATCGCCGTGCCGTACCAGCCGATCATCGCCGCGCCGATCGCGCTGGTGATGTGGTCGTAGCCCGGGGCGATGTCGGTGGTCAGCGGTCCAAGGGTGTAGAACGGCGCCTCCTTGCAGACCTCGAGCTGCAGGTCCATGTTCTCCTTGATCTTGTTCATGGGGACATGGCCGGGGCCTTCGACCATGACCTGCACGTCGTACTCCCAGGCGATCTGAGTGAGCTCGCCGAGGGTGCGCAGCTCGCTGAACTGCGCCTCGTCGTTGGCGTCGGCGATGCAGCCCGGACGCAGACCGTCGCCGAGGGAGAAGGTGACGTCGTATTGCGCCATCAGCTCGCACATCTCGCGGAAATG
>JBBPYI010000280.1:0-7791 GCA_038200075.1 Mycobacteriales bacterium | reverse complement strand
GCAGCCCCCGGGCCCGGGGGTTTTTGCCGGCGACCCCCCGGGCGCACGGCAGCGACAGCGATGTCTGCGTGCCTTCGTAGCGGTCGGCCAACCCCTTGGTGAGCGGGGCGATCTCGGAGTGGTCGGCGCTGGACAGCGACAGCAGCCCGACCTCCTCGTAGCCGGTCGCGGCCAGACCCTGGACGATCATGCCGCCGATGCCCTCGAGGGAGCGCTCCCGGACCGGCCGCGTGATCATCCCGGCCTGGCAGAAGCGGCAGCCGCGGGTGCAGCCGCGGAAGATCTCCACGCTCATCCGCTCGTGGACGGTCTCGGCCAGCGGCACCAGCGGGGTCTTGGGGTAGGGCCACTCGTCGAGGTCCATGACGGTGCGCTTGTGAACCCGGAACGGCACGTCGGGGCGGTTGGGCGCGACCCGGCCGATCCGCCCATCGGCCAGGTAGTCGACGTCGTAGAAGCGCGGGACGTAGACGCCGCCGGCCTTCGCCAGGCGCAGCAGCGTCTCCTCCCGCGAGGCGCCGTCGAGCTTGGCCTGCCGGATGACCGCGGTCATCTCGAGCACGGCCTGTTCCCCGTCGCCGAGCACCGCCGCGTCGATGAAGTCGGCGATCGGCTCGGGGTTGAACGCCGCATGCCCACCGGCCAGCACGATGGGGTGGCTCTCGTCGCGGTCCGCGGCGTGCAGCGGGATCCCGGCGAGGTCCAGCGCCTCGAGCATGTTGGTGTAGCCGAGCTCGGTGGAGAAGCTCAACCCGAAGACGTCGAAGGCCTTGACCGGCCGGTGCCCGTCGACCGTGAACTGCGGGATCCCGTTGGCCCGCATCTTCTCGGCCAGATCCGGCCAGATGGCGTACGCCCGCTCAGCCAGCACGCCGGGCTGCTCGTTGAGCACCTCGTACAGGATCATGACGCCCTGGTTGGGCAGGCCGACCTCGTAGGCGTCCGGGTACATGATCGCCCACCGGACGTCGCAGCTGTCCCAGTCCTTGACCGTGCTGTTGAGCTCGCCCCCGACGTACTGGATCGGCTTGCTGACCGTGGGCAGCAGCGGCTCGAGACGGGGGAACAGGCTCTCGACAGGCATGCGTCAAGGCTACGTGTGCCGTCCACCCGAGCCCGTCCCCTTCCCGCAAGAGCCCGCCCCCGTACGCCGTCCCCGTTCGATGATCTTCTGACTCCGGCCGTGGCACCTGACTCGCCGGCGCGTCAGGTGCCACGGTCTGGGTCAGAAGATCCACTGGCGTGTCCACAGGGCCCGGCGGCGATCCACAACCCCGCCGAGACCCTGGCATCGGCCCCCCCACGACGGCTGGGCTGAAGGGATGGACCCCTCCCTCGACAGCGCGCCGATCAGCCCCGGGTCGCACGATCTCGGCTCTGGCAGCGCGGGGATCTGGACCCGCCGGCAGGCGCTGACGGTCCTGACCCGCGGCCAACTGCAGGCGGCGTTGCGCCGCGGTGACTGGGTCGAGCTCTGGCCGTGCGTCTTCGCCGATGCGGGCTTCGTGCACACACCCGAGCAGCGTGCCTTCGCGGCAGTGCTGGCATGCGGTGGCGCTGACCAGCCCGTGCCCGTCCCGGGGGCGCCGGGCACGCGACGGCTGCGGGCGTACGCCTTCGGGCGGACGGCGGCGCGCGTCCACGGCTTCCTGCTGATCGACGATGACGATCCGGCCACCGGTGCGCGCGAGCACCGGCTGGACGATGTGGGCGGGTGGTTGACTGGCCGACACCCGCGGCACCCTCGACCGGACGGCCAGCTCGCGGTGCTGAGGCGGCATCAGCCCACGCTGGGTGAGGGCGACCTGATGCTGCTCCCGAGCGGGCTGTGGACGACGACGCCGCTGCGGACACTGGTCGACTGCGCCCGGCTGCTGTCGCGGGAGGCGTTGGTCTGCGCGATCGACGACGCCCTGCACCGGTGCCTGGTCTCCCCCGAGGACCTGGACCGGGCGACGGCGGACCGCACCTGGTGCGCCGGGGCGGTCGCGCTGCGCCAGGCCGTCCGGCTCAGCGACGCACGCGCCGAGTCTCCTGCCGAGACGCTGGCCCGCCTGCTCCTGCTGCCGGTCCTGCCGGATCTGGAGCCGCAGGTCAAGGTGTACGACGCGGCTGGGCGCGTCGTGGCTCGCCTCGACCTCGGCGACCGGCGTCAGCGGTTCGCTGTCGAGGCCGACGGGCGACGGGCCACGCCGGCGAGGCGATGGTGGCCAAGGACCGCGCCCGCGACCGTAGGACCGAGGCCCAGGGCTGGCACACCGAGCGCTGCACCTGGTTCGAGCTGCGCTGCCGCCCGGCCGAGCTGGTCCGTCGCATGACGGATGCGGCCGCGCGGCACGCCCGAGCCGGCCGTACAGCGTCGTGATCTTCTGACTCAGACCCTGGCACCTGACCCGCCGGCGTGTCAGGTGCCACGGCCTGGATCGGAAGATAACCGGGAGGCGGGCAAGGCGGGCCCGGCGGGCGGGGGCACGGCCGGCCGCTACTCCCGGCCGCGCAGGTGCACGCTCTGCAGCAGCCCCACCGCGCAGAGGTTGGCCAGCATCGCCGACCCGCCGTAGGACACGAACGGCAGCGGCAGGCCGGTCACCGGCATAATCCCGAGCGTCATCCCGACGTTGACGAAGCTCTGGAAGGCCCACCAGCCGACGATCCCGCCGGCGACCAGGCGCCCGAAGGGATCGCCGGCCCTTGACGCGATCCGCAGCCCGCGCCACAGCACCACACCGAGCAGCGCCAGCAGCGCGGACGCCCCGACCAGTCCCAGCTCCTCCCCCGCCACGGTGAACACGAAGTCGGTCTGCTGCTCAGGGATGAAGCGACCGTTGGTCTGCGTCCCCTGGAACAGCCCCTTGCCGGTCAGCCCGCCCGACCCGATCGCGATCCGCGCCTGGTTCGTCGTGTAGCCGACGCCGCGCGGGTCCAGCGTCGGGTCGGCGAAGGCGGCGAAGCGGTTGAGCTGGTAGGTGTCGAGGACCCCGAGCTGCACCGCACCTGCGCACACCACGACCCCCGCGACGAGCAGCCCGCCGAGCCAGCGGCCCGGGGCCCCCGCCAACGACAGGACGACGAGCACCACGAACACCAGCACCAGCACCGTGCCGAGATCGGGCTGCAGCAGCACCAGGGCGATGGGTACGGCCGACAGCGCGAGCACCATCGAGATCTCACGCGTTCCCGGCGGCCCGTCGCGGCTCTCGGCGAGCAGCATGGCGGTGCCGAGCACGAGCGCGACCTTGGCGAACTCCGACGGCTGCACCTGGAAGCCGGCGCCGAGCACGATCCAGGAGTGCGCGCCGTTAATGGTCTTGCCGAGCGGGGACAGCACCGCGACGAGCCCGGCGCAGGAGCCGAGGTAGACCAGCGGGGCGTACGCCTGCAGCGACCGACGGTCAACCAGCGCGACGCCCGCGGCGATCACCAGCCCGATCGCGGCGTTGACCACGTGGCGGCGCAGGAAGGCCTGCGGGTCAAGGCCGGCGTCGAGCTGGCGCTGCCGCGTCGCCGACCAGACCAGGATCGATCCGAGCCCGATCAGCGCCAGGACCGCGAGGGCGAGCACGAGGTCGAGCCGCAGCAGGGGGCTGTCGCGGCGTGGTTCGCGCAGCGTGGTCGCGGTCATCGCAGGACCGACCCGGGAAGCTCCGCGGGCAGCCTTCCACCGGGCAGCACCCCGCCCGGTCCGAGCAGACCGTCGTAGACCTCGCGCACCATCGGCGCCGCGACAGTGCCGCCGGTCCCGCCCTGGGACACCATCCCGATGACGACAAGCGTCGGGTCGGCGACAGGAGCAAAAGACGCGAACCACGAGGTGTCCTGCTTGCCGGCCACCTCCCCCGTCCCGGTCTTGCCGGCCACGTCGACCGGCGATCCGGCGAAGGCGGCGGCCGCTGTCCCGCCTGGCTGGGTCACTCCTGCGAGCGCGTCGCGCAGGAAGCCCAGCAGGTTGGGGTCGACCGGCACCCGGGCGCGCACGCGCGGCGCGATCTCGGACACCACACCGTCGGGCGCGACGACCGCCCGTCCGACATGCGGCTCGAGCAGGGCGCCGCCGTTGGCCACGGCGGCGTAGACGGTCGCCAGCTGCAGCGGGGTGACGAGCGTGTCCCCCTGCCCGATCGCGAAGTTCGTCGCGTCGCCGCCCCGGAAGCGGTTGCCGTCGACGCAGTACTCCCGGTCGACGGGCGAGCTGCCTTTGCAGCGAGCGGTTTTCGTCTGATCGTAGAGACGTTGCAGATAGCCCCGGTCGGCGATGGTGCCGCGCCGCTCGCTGGGCAGGTCGACGCCGGTGCGCTCACCGAGCCCGAAGGCCTTGGCCAGCGTCACCATCGGGTCGCGGGGCTTGTCGACCGGCCGGTTGCCGCCGTCGCGCAGCCACTGCTCGTAGGCGAAGCGGTAGAAAATCGTGTCGCAGGACTTCACCAGGGCGGTCCGCAGGTCGATCGTGCCGAGCGCCGCGCTGTCGAAGTTCTTCTGCCCGGTCGGCCCGTACACCGACGGGCACTCGTAGCGGCCGCCCAGCGGGTAGTCCCCGCTTCCCACTGCTGCCGCCGCCGAGATCACCTTGAACGTCGAGGCCGGGGCGTACGCGCCCTGCACCGCACGAAACACCAGGGGCGCGCCGCGGTCCTCGTCGACCAGCTGCGCGTACTGCGCCGGCGAGGCGCCGCCGACGAAGACCGTCGGGTCGTAGGACGGATAGCTCGCCAGCGCCACGAGCCGACCGGTCTTGGCCTCCATGACCACGATCGAGCCGGAGTCGGCGCGCAGCAGGCCGCGGCCCCCGCGCGCCTCGGTCGTGCGGGCCTTCTCGACCGCCGTGCGCAGGGCGCGCTCGGCAACCTGCTGAGCCTTGGCGTCCAGCGTCAGGACCAGGGTCGAGCCGGGTACGGGTGGCGTCGTGCCCCGGCTGCCGGTCACGGAACCGACCCGGTCCACCAGCAGGCGCTCCACGCCGTCGCGACCCCGCAGGGCCTCGTCGTAGGTCGCCTCGACCCCGCTTCGTCCGACCAGCGCGCTGGGCTGCACCCCGGCGTACTGCTCCGTGCCGGTCTCGTCGTTGCTAATCGGGCCGAGGTAGCCCAGCACGTGGGCGGCGAGCGTCCCTGCGGGGTAGTCGCGGACAGCGGCATACTGCGAGCTGACGCCCGGGAAGTCCTCGCGGTGCTCCTCGATGCGCAGCACGCGCCGCAGCCCGGCGGCATCGGTCGCGGAGTACTGCGCCACCGGTACGGGCTGATAGGGCGAGCCGCGCCAGCACGGCTGCGTGACAGCACCTCCGCACGGACGGATCTGGCGGGCGAGCTCGGCGGCTGGGACACCGACGACGTCCGAGAGCCGGTTGAGCACGGCCTTCCCGTCATCGGGCTGGCCGAGCAGCTGGGAGCGACTGACCGAGACCACGAGTGCGGTCCGGTTGCGCACCAGGGGCGTCCCGCGCGCATCGACGACCTCACCTCGCGGCGCTGGCTCGACGACCGAGCGGGTGCGATTGTCGGTGGCTGCGCGCTCGTACTGCGCGGCGTCGGGGATCTGCAGCACCACCAGGCGACCGAGCAGCGTCATCAGCAGCGCCGCCACGAGCACCTTCAGGACGAACAGTCGCGAGTTCACCGGCGGGGATCCTCGTCGAGCCGGCGCACCAGGACCCCGACCATCGGCACTACGAGCGGGGCCAGCAGGACGCACCCCGCGACCGTAGCTGCCAGCGCGCCGACCCAGGCGGTGAAGGTCGTCCGGGGGTCTGACAGCAGCACGCCCTCTACCGCGTACGCCGTCACCGCCAGCATCGCGCCCGCCGCAACCGCCCCCAGGAACGCGAACCGGGACCGGTCCGGACCGGTCCGGACAACCCCGGCGAGATAGCCCGCGAGGGCGTACGCCAACGCCACCCTGCCGAGCTCCTGATCAGAACCGGCATCGACGAGAAAACCTGCAATGAAGCCGGTTCCGGCTCCTGAGGCCGGGCCTTCCACCACGGCGAAGGCCAGCACCACGAGCAGCAGCAGCTCCGGTGCGGGCCCAGGGATCCTGAACAGCACCGCCGACTGCAGCAGCAGGGCGGTGAGCACCACAGCCGCCCCGAGCGCACCGCGCCGGACGCTCACGGCGACGGCTGGATCGGCACGCGGGGGATGCCGCGAGGTGGCTCGGTCACGATCCCCACCAGGTCAAGGGAGCTCGCGTCGATGAACGGCGCGACCGTCGCCGTGGTGACCAGCGCCCCCGCCCGCGCCCGCACAGCCGTCATCCGGCCTACCGGCACACCCGGTACGAACGTGTCCGAGCCGGTGGTCAGCAGCGCGTCGCCGACCGTCACGCTTCCACCCTCGACGAGCTCGTAGGACAACCCACCGTCCCCGTCACCGCTGGCCAGCCCGATCGTGCCGGCCCGGGTCAGGCGTGCGCCCACCGTGAAGCCCTGATCGGTGAGCAGCAGCACGGTCGAGGTCACCGGTCCGACCCGCACGGTCCGGCCGACCAGACCGTCGCCGTTGACGACGGTCTGGCCCTCCCGGACCCCGTCCAGGCTGCCGGCGTCGATCGTGACGGTGGAGCCGAAGCCGAAAGCCGCGCCGATCGAGGACACCCGGGCGGCGACCATCGGATAAGTGCCGGCGTTCGACAGGGCGAGCAGCCGGTCCAGCTCGTCGACCCGGCGCTGCAGCCCCTCCGACCGCCGCAGCTCGCCCGTCAGCCGGGCCACCTCTGCGCGGAGCGCCGCGTCGTCCTGGCCGCCGCTGCCGGTCACCCGCGCGACCGCCCCCGAGACGGCGTTCTGGGCCGGTCCGAGCAGCCGGTCGGCCGTACGCCGTACGCCGCCCAGCCCGTCTCCCTGCGCGTCCACAGCGGTCAGCGTGACCGCGGACAGCAGCAGCACCACGAGCAGCAGCCGGGCGCGGCGGGTGGCGCGCACCGCCGGCTAGCGGCGCGACTCGGAGACGAGGACCTGACGCAACGCGTCGAAGTCCTCGACGCACCGGCCCGACCCGATCGCCACCGAGTGCAGCGGGTTGTCCGCGACCGTGATCGGCATCCCCGTCTCGTGACGCAGCCGCTCGTCCAGACCGTGCAGCAACGCGCCACCGCCGGTCAGCACGATGCCGTGCTCCATGACGTCGCCGGCCAGCTCAGGCGGGCAGGTGTCCAGGGTGGCCTTCACCGCGTCGATGATGGCATTGACCGGCTCCTCCATCGCCTTGCGGATCTCCTCGGCGCTGACCACGATCGTCTTGGGCAGCCCCGACACCAGGTCCCGGCCACGGATCTCGGCGACCGGCTCGTCCTGCGTCGGAAAGGCCGAGCCGATCGCCATCTTGATGTCCTCGGCGGTGCGCTCCCCCAGCATCAGGGAGTACTCCCTCTTGATGTAGGTGATGACCGCCTGGTCGAGCCTGTCGCCACCGGTGCGGATGGACTGGCTCGTGACGATCCCGCCGAGGGAGATGACCGCCACCTCGGTGGTGCCGCCACCGATGTCGACGACCATGTTGCCGGTCGGCTCGTGCACCGGCAGCCCGGCGCCGATGGCCGCCGCCATCGGCTCCTCGATGATGTAGACCTTGCGGGCGCCGGCCTGGGAGCCGGCGTCCTTCACCGCCCGCTGCTCGACGCCGGTGATCCCGCTCGGGACGCAGACCACGATGCGCGGCTTGGCGAAGTGCCGCCGCTTGTGCACCTTCTGGATGAAGTACCGCAGCATGCGCTCGGTGGTGTCGAAGTCGGCGATGACGCCGTCCTTGAGCGGCCGGATCGCCACGATGTTGCCGGGTGTGCGGCCGATCATGCGCT
>JBBPYI010000279.1:0-9296 GCA_038200075.1 Mycobacteriales bacterium | reverse complement strand
GGCGGCGCGGCGGGCGAAGCCCATCTCGTGGGTCACCACGACCATGGTCATCCCGCTGGTGGCCAGCGCCGTCATGACGTCGAGCACCTCGTTGATCATCTCCGGGTCGAGCGCGGAGGTCGGCTCGTCGAACAGCATCACGGTGGGGTCCATCGCCAGCGACCGCGCGATCGCGACGCGCTGCTGCTGACCGCCGGACAGCTGCGCGGGGTACTTGTCGGCCTGATCGGCGATCCCGACCCGCTCCAGCAGCTCGCGCCCGTGGGTCTCGGCGTCGGCCTTCTTCACACCCTTGACCTTGATCGGGCCGAGCGTGACGTTCTCCAGCACCGTCTTGTGGGCGAACAGGTTGAACGACTGGAACACCATGCCGACCGTGGCCCGCAGCGCGGCGAGCTCCTTGCCCTCGGCCGGCAGCGGCTGGCCGTCGACGGTGATGGTGCCGCTGTCGATCGTCTCGAGCCGGTTGATCGTGCGACACAGGGTCGACTTGCCCGAGCCCGACGGCCCGATGACCACCACGACCTCACCGCGGTCGACGGTGAGGTCGATGTCCTTGAGCACGTGCAGGTCGCCGAAGTGCTTGTTGACGCCCTCGAGGACGACCAGCGGAGCAGTCACGAGGGCACCCTAGACCGGGTGATCACCGCCCGACGGCCCCCGCAGGACACGAAACGGTCCCATCTGCGTACGGCGGCCGTGGTTCCGCGCCCTGCGACCTCCCGGATCATGATCACGCGGGAAGTGCAGCAGGTGCGGCCACTTCCCTCGTGATATTGGTACGCAGGGGGCTCCTGCGCGTGGATGTCCGATTCGGGCTGCCATGATCAAGCGGGAAGTAGGGCCGGGCCGACGACTTACCGCGTGATCATGACAACGGGCGCGGGCGTCAGTCGGTCAGGCCTTGCTCGACGGCGTAGCGGACCAGCTGGGCGCGGTTGTGCAGCGCGAGCTTGGTCAGGGTGCTCTGCACGTGGTTCTCGACCGTGCGGTGGCTGACCCCGAGCCGCTCGCCGGCCTGGCGCGCCGTCAGGCCCTTCGCGACCAGCCGCAACACCTCGGTCTCGCGCGCCGTGAGGGTCGGGGCAGCGGCGTCGGCGGCCGTACGGCGGTACTCCCCCAGCACCAGACCTGCAAGCCCCGCGGTGAAGACGGCGTGGCCGGCGGCGGTGCGGCGTACGGCCCCGACCAGCTCCGCGGCGCCGGCGGACTTGAGCAGGTAGCCGGTGGCGCCGGCCTTGACCGCTTCGAGCACGTCGGCCTGCTCGCCGGAGGCCGACAGCACCAGCACCCGCGTCAGGCCGGCGACTGCGCGGGTGACCTCGACGCCGCTGAGCCCGGGCATCTGCAGGTCGCAGACCAGCACGTCCGGGCGGGTCGCGGTGACGACGCGGACAGCCTTCTCGCCGTCGCCGGCCGCCCCGACCACGGTGAGGCCCGCCGCGACCAGATCGCGCTCGACGGCGTCGCGCCAGATCGGGTGGTCGTCGGCGACGACGACCCGCAAGGGCTCATCGAGGGCCAGGTCATCGAGGGACATGCAGCTCCACCTCCGTCCCCTGGCCGGGCGTGCTGTGGACCGCGACGGTGCCACCCAGATCCGCGATGCGACCCCGGATCGACTGCGCCACGCCGAGCCGTCCGTCGGCCTGCGCCTGGGCCAACCGCCCGGCGGGGAGGCCCGGCCCGTCGTCGCGGACGGTCACGGTGACCCCGGCCGGCTCGTCCTCGACCAGCAGCCAGGCCTGTCCCCCGCCGTGCCGGCGGGCGTTGTCGACGGCGGCGCCGACTGCGGCCGCAAGCTCGGCGGCCCGGTGGGCCGGCAGCAGCACCGGGTCGGCGGGGACCGCGAGGTGCAGGTCCGCGCCACCCGGCAGCAGCGCCCGCAGGTCGGCCTCGCCCGCCGGCAGGACGGCGGTGCGTCCGCTCACCAGCCGGCGCAGCGCGACCTCCTGCTCGGCGGCGAGCGCCGCCAGCTCCGGGTCGCCGCGCCGGGCCACCAGCGCCAGCGTCTGCAGCACCCCGTCGTGCACCGACCGGCTCAGCCGCTCGCGCTCGGCTCCGGCGGCCTGCAGGGCGACCGCCTGGGCGTACGCCGTCTCGGCCCGCCGGGCGAGCTGCACGACGTAGCCGACCACGGCCCCGACGAGCAGCAGCAGCACGACGCTGTTGTAGGTGGCCTGCGACGGCTCACCCTTCTCCACCACCGCGGCGGCGCCGACGGCCGCGCCCGCCAGCAGCCCCCCGACCCCGCCGGACCAGCGCGCCCCGGCCCGCTCCCCGCCGCCGCAGCCCAGCTCACCGTCAGGGTCGGATCGCCGGCGGCGATCAGCGACGGTCGCAGCACCGCCAGGCTCGCCAGCAGCGCGCCCACCGTCAGCCCGAGGTCCAGGGCCAGCAGCGGCCAGCGCCGGCGCCTGCGGTCGGCGTAGAGGTAGGTCGAGACGCCGGTCCACACCGCCATGCCCCCCAGCACGACAAGGCCGAGCACCGGTCGCCGGTAGGTGTCGACGAAGACCGCCATCGAGCCGGCGGCGTAGAGCAGCGCGGCGAGGCGGTAGACGGCCAGGGCCCGCCACACAGCGGTGTCGAGCCGCACGGGATCTCGCTAGCTGGCGCGGCGCTCGACAGCAGGCGAGTCGCTCACCAGCGACTCCCGCGCCGCGGTGCGGGCCAGCTCGATCTCCGCCTTGGCCTTGGTGGCGTAGGTGTCGACGTACTCCTGGCCCGACAGCACCATCAGCTCGTACATGATCTCGTCGGTGATCGAGCGCAGGACGAAGCGGTCACCCTCCATGCCTGCGTAACGGCTGAAGTCCAGCGGCTTGCCGATGCGCACCTCGACCTTGCCGAACTTGGGCATCATGCGGCCGGCCGGCTGCAGGGCGAACATCCCGACCAGACCGACCGGAATCACCGGGACGCCCGCCTCCAGCGCCATCCGGGCCACGCCCGTCTTGCCGCGGTAGAGCTTTCCGTCGGGCGAGCGGGTGCCCTCGGGGAACAGCCCCATCACGCCGCCGTCGTCCAGCACCCGCAGGCCGGTGCGCAGGGCGCCTTCGCTGGCCGCGCCGCCGGACCGGTCGATCGGGATCATACCGACGCCGCTGAAGAAGGCCTTCTGCAACCGGCCCTTCACGCCCCGACCGGTGAAGTAGTCGCTCTTGGCCAGAAACACCACCCGACGCGACATGATCATCGGGATCATGAAGTTGTCGAAGAACGTCGTGTGGTTGGCCGCCATGATCGCCCCGCCCGCGGTCGGCAGGTGCTCGACGCCCTTCACCGTCGGCCGCAGGAGCAGCCGCAGGATCGGCGTGAGGATGGCCTTGGTCAACCAGTAGCCCATTCCACGTCTCCCGTCCGTGTCGCCCGTCACGCTGCCGGCGATGACCCTAGGCGGCTGGTCGATCCCGGGCAATCACCCCCGCCGCTCGTGACACGATGGCACCTGCCCCCGGACCACCTTCCCGCCGAGCGCCCGCTGGAGCCCGCCGTGTCCTCACCCGTCCTGCCCGGCGCCGAGCCGATCGACCTGCCCGGTGGGCCCGTCGGCGTCCTGCTGAGCCACGGCTTCACCGGCACCACCCAGAGCATGCGGCCGTGGGCCGAGCACCTCTCCCGCGCCGGCCTGAGCGTCAGCGCTCCGCGGCTGCCGGGCCACGGCACGACCTGGCAGGACATGAACACCACGACCTGGCAGGACTGGTACGGCGAGCTCGAGCGCTCCTTCGACGCCCTGCGCGGCCGCTGCGAGACGGTCTTCGTCATGGGCCTGTCGATGGGCGGCACCTTGACGTTGCGGCTGGCTGAGCTGCGCGCCGCCCAGGTTGCCGGGATCGTCGTCGTCAACACCTCTCTGGCCAGCGACCGCAAGGACGCCCGGCTCGCGCCGGTGCTGTCCAAGGTCGTGCCGTCCTTCCCCGGTGTCGGCAGCGACATCAAGAAGGAGGGCGTGACCGAGCTCGCGTACACCCGGGTGCCGCTCAAGGCCTTCGTGTCCCTACGGCAGGCCTGGCCGGTCGTCCGGGCCGACCTCGCGAAGATCACCTGTCCGGTGCTGGTCTACCGCTCGTCGGTCGACCACGTGGTGGAGGCGGTCAGCGGCCGGGCCCTGCTCGAGGGCCTGGCCGGCGGTGCGGTCGAGGAGCGCGTGCTCGAGAACAGCTACCACGTCGCCACTCTCGACAACGACGCGCCGACCATCTTCGACGGCAGCCTCGCCTTCGTCCGGGCCCACGCCCCCGCCGCGGCCTGAGCGCGTGAGCACGCCCACCCCACCTCCGGGCCGTCG
Source organism: Mycobacteriales bacterium (assembly GCA_038200075.1). Taxonomy (GTDB): domain Bacteria; phylum Actinomycetota; class Actinomycetes; order Mycobacteriales; family SCTD01; genus SCTD01. The sequence goes on along the minus strand of JBBPYI010000279.1, from coordinate 5,002 downwards.
CGACAACGGCCTGCCGTCGGCCTCCTGGGGCGCCCTGGTCGATCTGGACCCTCGGCTGTCCGAGGCGCTGCTGGCGTCGCTGGCCGAGGCGGGCGTCGCGGCGTACGTCGAGCCCGCCGGCGGCCACAACGCCCTGACCCGCGCCAGCCAGCTCCCGGCCCGCCCGCTGGACCGGCTGTGGGTCGACCCGGTGCGCGCGGACCAGGCCCGGGCGGTCGTCGGCGCCGAGGTGCGCGACCTGACCGCGCTGCTCGCTGAGCAGGACCCGAACGCGACCGCCCATGGGCTGGTCCAGCCGGTGCCGCGCAGCGCGGGTCATCGGGTGCTGACCCCGCCGGACCTGCCCGGTCCGCCCCGCGGGGCCTCGAGTCAGAGCCCGACCCCGCCGCCCCCCGAGCCGTTGGACCCGCCCCCGCCGCCCGCCGACGCCTCCCCCGCCGGTGAGCCCGAGGACCCGGACGCCGCCTGGCAGCGGATCGTCGCCGGCTACGACCAGGAGGCCGCTCACCCCGTACCGCCCTGGCCGGTGTCCGAGGACGTGGACCCACCCGGTCGGGGACGGCTCGGGCGCTCGGAGCGCCCGGCGGAGCCCCCGGAGCAGCCCACGCGTCGTCGGGGTGATGACGCGGGCGCCCTGCCCGACTGGGTCGAGCCTGAGGCGCTCGACGACGACGGCCACTACGTCCCGCCGCCGCCCCCACCCGTACCGCGCCTGGCCCCTCGCAAGCTGGCCGCTGTCGCCGCGTTGCTGCTCGGGCTGTCCCTGCTGTTCGTCCCGTCGCTCGTCGGGGTCTTCCAGCTCTCACCCGCCGGGGTCTTCATCTTCGGCCTCATGCTGGTCATAGGGGGCGCGGCGTCGCTGGTGCTGCTGATGCGCGATGCTCCCCCCACCGACAGCGGCCCGGACGACGGGGCGGTCGTCTAACCAGACAGGAGAGCACCGTGAGCGCCAGCGAAGTCCTAGAGACCCGCGGTCATCTGATGGACACCGGCGTGCTGGCCAAGGTGCTCGACGACGTCCTGGCGTACGGCGGTGACTACCGCATCGACCGGCTGGACGTGGGTCGCCAGCACGACGACGAGTCCTACGCCCGGATCGTGGTCTCGGCCGACGACGAGGAGGCGCTGGCCCGGCTGCTCATGCGTCTGCAGGCGCACGGCGTCAACCAGGTCGACCCGGGCGAGGCACTGCTGCGTACGGTCGAGCACGCCGGCGTCTTCCCGGACGACTTCTACTCCACCACCAACCTGGAGACCGTCGTGCGCATCGGTGCGACGTGGGTGCCGGTCGAGCAGCCCGAGATGGACTGCGGGCTGGTCGTCGAGGCCGGCCGGGTGCGCACCGTGCCGGTGTCGGACGTACGCGCCGGCGACGTCGTGGTCTGCGGCGCCGGCGGCGTGAAGGTCGAGCTGCCCCAGCGCGAGCACAGCAAGGACGGCGCGAGCTTTGAGTTCATGGCCTCGTCGGTGTCCAGCGAGAAGCCGCAGTCGCTGCTGCTGCGCCAGATCGCCCAGCAGATGCGCGAGGTCAAGAGCGAGGGCGGCAAGGTGCTGTGGGTCGGCGGTCCGGCCGTGGTGCACACCGGGGCCGCTCCTGCGATGGTCGCGCTGGTCGAGGCGGGCTACGTCGACATCCTGTTCGCCGGCAACGCCCTGGCGACCCACGACATCGAGGCCTCGCTGTACGGCACCTCTCTCGGCGTGGACCTGGCGATGGGCAAGGGCGTCGAGCACGGCCACGAGCACCACATCCGTGCCATCAACCAGGTACGCAAGGCCGGCTCGATCGCCGCTGCCGTCGAGCAGGGCGTGCTGACCAGCGGAGTCATGCACGCGCTGGTGACGCACGGCAAGCGCTTCGTCCTGGTCGGCTCGGTCCGTGACGACGGGCCCCTGCCGGACGTGCACACCGACGTCATCGTCGGTCAGCGGGCGATGCGGGCCGAGCTGCCCGGCGTCGGCTTCGCGATCATGGTCGCGACGATGCTGCACTCAATCGCGACCGGCAACATCTTGCCCGCCTCGATCCCGCTCGTGTGCGTCGACATCAACCCCGCGACCGTCACCAAGCTGGCCGACCGGGGCTCCTCGCAGGCGGTCGGGATCGTCACCGACATCGGGCTGTTCCTGGAGGGCCTGGCCCGCGAGCTGGTCCCCGCCTTTCCCCGCTGATCATGGAGTTGTGACACGGTCCGCACGCTCAGCGGGTGTGCCACAACTGCATGATCAGCGCAGGGTGGGGGGCAGGCGGAGGTCGGCGACGAGCGGCAGGTGGTCGGTGACCGGCCCAGGGTCGGGGCGCGAGACGGCGACGACGGCGTACGCCGGGTCAGCCAGCAGCGCGTCGATGCGCCGGCGCGGACCGCGCTGCGGGAAGGTCGGACCGAGGTCGCGACCCAGGTCGACCAGGCCACTCGACAGTGCCTGCCACGTCGGCGAACCCGGCTCGTCGTTGAGGTCAGCACCGATGATGACCGGGGGTTGGTCGGACAGGGCGGCCCGCAGCCGGCTCGCGCTGTCGAGGCGGGCGCCTTGCTCCAGGTCCAGATGGGTCCCGAGCACGCCGAGGCGGTGCCCGTCGATCGAGAGCACGGCCAGCACCGCTCCCCTGCGGTGCAGCCGGGGGCGCTTGGGCAGGCGTACGGCGTGGGCGTCCACGACCTCGACCCGCCGCCCGACCAGCAGCAGGTTACCGGCGGCCGAGGCCCCTCCAGCGACGTGACGCAGCCCGGCGCGGCGGGCGAGCCGGGCGTTGACGAGAGTCGAACCAAGCAGCCGGGGCGCCTCCTGGAGCAAGGCGACGTCGGGGGCGAGGTCGCGCAGGAAGGCAGCGACACCGGCGGAGTCGTCGCGCAGGGAGCGGACGTTCCAGCTCACGACGCGCAGGGTGGTCACGGCGCCATTCTCGGTGCCGGGCTCACGCTCGACCCGGGCAGTAGTGGCACCGAGAACGGCAGAGGGGGGCGGGCGGGTCAGACGGTCGGGGTGCGGCGCTTGCGGGGGGTCGGGATGCGGGGCTGCTCCAGGAAGATCTTGACGCCGTCGAGCAGCTCGGAGCGGTCGGCGACCTGACCGTTGCGCTCCCACAGGTGGCGGCCGCAGGCGGTGCAGCTGTGCAGGACGAGGGTCACGCCACGGGCGGTCACCTCGATGCTCGACATGGCCCGGCGGCAGCAGGTCTGGGCGGAGGCGGCGACGGTGGCGGAGGGGGAGGAGGTCATGCGGATGACAGTGCGCTAGCGGGCCGTCACGCACCATGGCCCGAACTGACCAGAGCCGGACTATTTCGGACACGCGGTGGGCTGCGTCAGCGGTCCCGGGCCAGATCCGCCGCGCCGACCAGGCCGGCGTCGTTGCCCAGCGCCGCCAGCCGGATTCCGGCGTGGGGCCGGGCGTGGGTGCCGGTGAGCCGCTCGGCGAAGACCCTCCGGGCGGGTGCGAGCAACAGCTCGCCGGCGTCGGCGACCCCGCCGCCGATGACGAACAGGCCGGGGTCGAGCATGGCGGCCAGGTCGGCGAGTCCCTGACCGAGCCAGGCGCCGACCTCCTCGAAGCAGTCGAGCGCGGCCGGGTCACCCTCGCGGGCGGCCTGGGTGACCTCGATTGCCTGGATTCCCTCCATCCGGCCGCCGCCAAGCTCGAGCAGCCGAGCGCCGTAGCCGCGCTGGACGTCGGCGATCTCGCGGGCCTCGTGCAGCAGGGCGCGCCCTGAGACGTACTGCTCCCAGCAGCCGTGCTGGCCGCAGCCGCAGCGCCGGCCCGCGGCCGGCATGACCTGCATGTGGCCGAACTCCGCACCGATGCCCCAGCGGCCGCGGTAGAGCTGGCCGCCGAGCACGATGCCGCCACCGATCCCTGTGCCGACGGTGACGACGACCAGGTGCTGCTCCCCCTGCCCGGCCCCGAAGCGGTACTCCCCCCAGGCCGCCGCATTCGCGTCGTTCTCCACCACCACCGGGAGCCCGACCCGCGAGGCGACCGCGTCGCGCAGCGGCTCGTCGCGCCAGGACAGGTTGGGCGCCAGCAGGATCGTGGCGCGGTCGGCGTCGATGAAGCCTGCGGCCCCCACCCCGACGGCCTCGACCGCCCGGCCGTCGGCTGCCGGGTCGGCGCGCAGCTCGGCCACGCAGGCGGCGATCACGTCCTCGACGTCGGTGGGCGAGGCCGACGGCGTCTGGCGGCGGGTCCGCGCCAGGATCTGCCCCTTCTCGTCGACCAGCCCGGCCGCGACCTTGGTGCCCCCGACGTCGACCCCGATCGTGAGCATCAGCCCTCCCGGACGTCGATGTGCTGCACGCCGCCACGGCCGTCGGGCGTACGCGCCGCTTCCGGACCGATGGCGCTGCGCAGGGCCGCGACCACGGACGCGGCGGCGTCGAGCAGGTGCTCGACCGTCTCGGGCTTGACCTGGCGTACGGCCGAGATCGCCTGGCACAGCGGGCACACCGTGCACTCGGCCGAGCCGGTGGCCACGTGCTCGCCGTGCCGCAGGTCCTCGCTCAGGCCGCTCGATCGGGCCCGCAGCCACTCCTGCCCGGCGGCGAACAGCGCGGCGGCCTCCTCAGCGGCCGACCCGGGGGCGGTCATGTGCGCATCCAGAGCGCCGGGTCGGGCTCGAAGCGCACGATCAGGCGACCGTCGGTGAGCGCAGCGCCCGCCACCGTGCAGCGGCGCAGCGCGCTGGGCAGCGACAGCACCCGCCGGTGGCCGGCGACGGTGACGACCAGCTCGTCGCCGCTGCGCGCCAGGTCCAGGTCCTCCAGGCGGGCCAGCGGCAGGGCCAGTGACAGCGCGAAGCCGTCGGTGGTGCGCTCGACGGTGAGCAGGTCGCCGGCGTGGGCCTTTTCAGCCGGGTCGGCCTCGCCGTAGAGCCCCTGCCCGAGCTCGGTCAGCGCCGCCAGGCCCACCGGCTCTCCGGCGAGATAGGGCGAGACGAGCACCGGCAGCTCGCCCGCGTCGGCCCGGACGACCGCGAGCTGCTCAGCCTGGGCGGCGACCCCGC
>JBBPYI010000278.1:0-11087 GCA_038200075.1 Mycobacteriales bacterium | reverse complement strand
TGACCGTCAAGGGTGGGTACTCCCCGAACCTGATCCGCGTCGAGGCGGGCACCCCGGTACGGCTGCGCTTCCACCGGCAGGACAACAGCGACTGCACCTCACAGGTTGTCTTCCCGGACCTGCGCAAGAGCGCGTCCCTGGTGGCATTCGGGACCACGACGCTCGACCTCGAGGTCACCGAGCCGGGCGAGTACTCCTGGGCCTGCGGCATGAACATGCTGCACGGGGCCCTCATCGCCGAAGCCCCTGGCGGGGGCGCTCAGGCGCAGACCGCGCTTGCCTCGCCCGAGCAGGGCGGCGGCCGGGTGGCCGAGGCTGCCCGTGGGGTCACTCAGGAGAACAGGCTGACCGCCCGCGCGGTCGGCGTCGAGCCGCAGCCGACTGGCGGCCACAACGGCGAGCGGGCCGAGTTCATGCTCCCCGGCGCGCTGAGCAGCCTCCCGACCGACACCGCACGCGCCGCGGCCCAGCTGCAGGCCGTCGGCGGCGTCGACAGCGCCACCGTCAACGGCGGGGCTGAGCGCGCCGTCCTGACCTACGACGCCGACCTGCTCGACACCGACGGCCTCACGAAGGCCGTCGCCGAGGCAACCGGGTTCCCGGCCCAGCTGCGTTCCGACCCCGGCAGCGCCGACACCGAGGACGCCGAGACCGCCGCCCGCAAGCAGGAGGTACGCGACCTCAAGCGCCGCGTCGCTCTCGGCGCGGTCCTGACCCTGCCCGTGCTCTATGCCGCGATGGTCACGCACTTCATCGGCGAGCAGTACGTCCCGGACGTCCTGGAGAACCGTTACGTCCAGCTGCTGCTCACCCTGCCGGTCATGCTGTACGTCGGCTGGCCGATCCACAGCGTCGGCTGGCGGGCGCTGGCCAACCGCAGCGCGGAGATGAACAGCCTGATCACCCTGGGCACGATCGCGGCGTTCACCTACAGCCTCGTCGCGACCTTCGCCCCGCAGGTGCTGCCCGAGGACGTCCGCGAGGTCTACTACGAGGTCGTCAGCTTCATCCTGACCGTCATCCTGCTCGGTCGGCTCATCGAAGCCCGGGCCCGCGCTGGGACCGGCGACGCGATCCGCGCCCTCGTCTCGCTCGCACCCGCGACCGCCAGGGTTCTGCGCGACGGCATGGAGACCGAGATCCCGGCCGAGCAGGTGCAGGTCGGTGAACTGCTCCGGGTTCGCCCGGGCGAGAAGGTCCCCGTCGACGGCGAGGTCACCGACGGCACCTCCACGATCGACGAGTCGATGGTGACCGGTGAGAGCCTGCCCGTCGCCAAGGCAGCCGGCGACCCGGTGATCGGCGCGACCGTCAACACCACCGGTGCGTTCACGATGCGCGCGACCCGGGTCGGTTCCGAAACCGCGCTCGCGCAGATCATCAAGCTCGTCCAGGAGGCCTCCAGCAGCAAGGCCCCGATCCAGCGACTCGCGGACCTGGTCGCGTCGTACTTCGTCCCCGCCGTGATCTTCCTGGCGATCACCACGTTCGTGCTGTGGTTCGTCCTCGGACCGGCGCTCACCCTCGCGGTCGTCGCTGCGGTCAGCGTCCTGATCATCGCCTGCCCGTGCGCCCTCGGTCTCGCGACGCCGCTGTCGATCATGGTGGCGTCCGGGAAGGGCGCGCAGTACGGCGTCCTGGTCAAGACCGCCGCGTCGCTGGAGACCGCCCACAAGGTGGACACGGTCGTGCTCGACAAGACCGGCACGATCACCCGTGGCAAACCCGAGCTCACCGACGTCGTCCCCGTCGGCGGCCAGGACGAGACCGAGCTGCTGCGCATGGTCGCGTCCGCCGAGGCCGACAGCGAGCACCCGCTCGCCGGCGCGATCGTCACCGGCGCGCGCGACCGCGGCCTGGACCTGTCGCGTGTGACGATGTTCGACTCGATCACCGGCAAGGGCGTCCGCGCCACCGTCGACGGCCGCGAGCTGCTCATCGGCAACGCCCGGCTGCTCCGCGACGCCGACATCGCGACCGGCGAGCTGGAGCAGCAGGCCGACGCGCTGGCCGACCAGGGCAGGACCCCGATGTACGTCGCGGTCGACGGCCGGGCCGCCGGGCTCGTTGCCGTCGCCGACACCGTCAAGCCCGACAGCGCCGCCGCCGTCACCGCCCTCAAGCGGCTTGGCCTCGAGGTCGCGATGATGACCGGCGACAACGAGCGGACCGCGAACGCCGTCGCCCGGCAGGTCGGGATCGACCGGGTTCTGGCCGACGTCCTGCCGGACCAAAAGGCCGCCGAGGTCCGCCGGCTGCAGGACGAGGGCAAGCTCGTCGCGATGGTCGGCGACGGCATTAACGACAGCCCGGCCCTGGCCCAGGCCGACGTCGGCGTCGCGATCGGCACCGGCACCGACGTCGCGATCGAGGCCGCCGACATCACGCTGATGTCGGGCGAGCTCCGCGGCCTGGTCACCGCCATCTCGCTTTCCAAGGCGACGATGCGCAACATCAAGCAGAACCTCGTCCTGGCTTTTGGCTACAACCTCGCCGCCATCCCGGTCGCCGCCGGTCTGCTCTACCCGTTCACCGGGGCGCTGCTGTCGCCGCTGATCGCCGCGTCCGCGATGGCGATCTCCAGCATCAGCGTTGTGACGAACAGCGCCCGCCTCAACCGGTTCACGCCGCCTGTCCTGGCCGCCCCGACCCCCGTGGACACTCGCTCGTCCGCGCTGACAGCAGCGCGGTGAGCACCGGCGACACCGATGTCGACGTCCTGGTCGTGGGGGCGGGTCCGGCAGCTCGTGGGGCCGGGTACTGGCTCGCCCGCCGGACCGACCGGTCGTTCCTGAACATCGACGGCGTCGACCGGGTCGGCCAAAAGGGCCGTCCGTCGCGTCGCGGCCGACCAGGCCCGGTCCGGTCAGCACCCCAAACACCCCGACTGAAAGGACACGCCGCATGAGCGATCAGCAGCCCGAGCCGAATCCCGGCGTACCGACAAGCAAGCAGCTGCGGGACGCCCGACGGCAGGCCCATGAGGCACAGCAGAAGAGCACGTCCGACAAGGGTGGCGACATGAAGGGCAAGAAGGGCAAGGGCAAGCGCAAACCGTGACCGGCCCGGCCACCGCCGGGCGTCGTCCCGCCGCGCTCAGGACGCTGCGTCGTAGCACGCGGCGGCTCCGCGCCCGGTCGCGCCTGCGTGCGGCGAACCTGCGTCGTACCGGGGCCGCCCTACGACGGCGCCCCGCCGGACAGCCGCCCGCCGCCGCAGAAGCTGTCTCGGCGACCACGGGTGTCGAGACCTCGTGGGGCGCGCCGCGGACCCTGCTCTGGGTCACCGTGAAACGCGACAACCCGACTCCGCGTGACCTGTACGGCCACTGGTGGGTCGAAGCCGGCGAGCAGAGCTGGGGATGGTGGCCGCGCGCGATCCCCGTGGGCGTACGGCAGCTCTCCCGCGGCACCGAGGGCGTCCTGAACGGCGTCGGGCTCCTCCGCCGGAGCGGGACCTGGTCCCGCGACGCCCAGCACGGCCAGCCGGCCGCGCACGCGTTCCATCCGGTGCTGGTCGACCCGGTCCCGGACGACGAGGTCGCGGCCCGGCTCCGCCGCTACGCCCAAGGCTATGACGGCAGATGGCAGTGGGCCTGGACCCGCCGGGCCACACATGACACCTGCCGCTCGTTCCAGGACGGTCTGCTCCGGGCAGCGGGTCTGACCGAGGGCCTGGAACACCTCGCGAGCCGGGGCAGCGGCTGCCCGTTCCTCTACCGCCCTCGGACGCTGCTCTGGCGCGCGCAGGATCTGCTCGACGCCATTCGTCGGGCGGGAGCCTGACTGCCTGCCCAACTTCGGCAGGGCAGCACGCGGACGAGTTCCACCACCCCCGGGGCGACCGTCACGAGGACAGCGAACGCTGCTGTTCGCCATGCCGGCGACCTGTCGACACCGTCGGATCATGCACGGTCGTGGTTACTCCTCGACGTGACGCGCCGGCGTGGCTGCTGAGGGGCGCGGCTCACGGGCTCCGGACATGTCAGTCGCCTCGTTCCAGGCGACGGTGAAGGCAGCCTCTCGTTGGACATGCTGGGCCCGGGCGGAGGTGATGAAGGGTGAGCGCTGCACGGCCGCAAGAATCATCGCGTTGACCCAGGACACCGGTGGACGCAGCGGCCGGACGATGTCGAGGAACAGCACGACCCGGTCGGTGTCGGTGTCGTTCCAGGCCTCGTGCTCGTAGGTATCGTCGAACACCAGTGATCGTCCTTCTTCCCAGTGCCGGACCTCTCCCCCGACCCGAATCCCGGACGCTGTGGCCGGTTCCGGGACCATGAGCGCCAGGTGATGGCGCAGCACTCCGCGGTAGGGGCCGTAGTGAGGGGGCAGCCGTTTACCTGGCCCAAGGATCGAGAAGAAGGCTGTGGTCAGACCTGGGATCGCTCGAAGCACGGCTGCCGTGTGTGGACACCGCAGGCTGTTGGGATGGTCCCAGACCCCGTAGCCGGCGAACCAGAAGGTCTTCCACTGGTCGTCGCGGCTGAGCCGGATCTGGTCCGGGGCGACGTCTTGGAAGTTCGGCAGGGCAGCCCGGACCTGCAGGACCCGTTCGGCCTCCTTGCGGATGGCCGGGTAGTGCTCCTCCAGCAGGGCTGTCCACGGGAAGTCAGCAGGATCGAGGAACGGCTGCGTACCGGCGAGAGAGAAATGACCGAAGAGCCGGTTGCTCAGCTGCGGCAGGCTGCTGCGCTCGATGAATCGCTGCGCCTGGGTGAGTGGCCTTCGGACGGTCTTGGTCGTGGTCACGTCGCGTGGCCGAGGCTTGCTTGCCTGCCCATGGTGATGCCGGTCCTTCTCACTCTTGGCCCGTCCTCCATCTGCGCGTGCATCCGCAGGCACATCTCTGCATCTCGTTTTCTCCTTGCTCTCGTTCTTGCATATATACAGAGGGGGAGTACCACGATCAAGGGGCTGCTACACCGCACGGCTGTGCCGACCTGCGTGGCAGGCGGACGCCGACGGCGGACGACCGGGATGCACGCCAGTTCATGCCCGAGGCTGGCCCGTCCCCTGTCGACTGCCGCGGTCTATCGCTGCCCGCAGGCCGGCCAACTCGGCCTCCTCCCGCGGAGTCCGTGCGCGCGGTCGGCGACCCCTGCGTATGCTCCAGATCCACCACAGGACCCCGCCAACGATCGCGGCCCAGTACGCAAGGCCGCGAAGGTCGTACAGCAGCTCGCTCACCGGACACCTTCCCCCGGCATGGACGCGGTTGGCAGCGACAGGGCCGGGTGGACGTCTGCGACGCTCCACTCCTGGCGTTCGTGAACTGCGTGGGCCCGCACACCCGCTTCCGCGAGGACACGGGCCACGTCAGCCGCGGTCACCGGCCGATCCGGCTCACTGTGCAGCCGCACCCCGCCGGGCTCGACATGAGCCTCGGGCTCACGGTCGGCGAAATGTTGCTCCAGGAACCGCAGCGTCTCGGAGGTGATGTCCCGGTCATCGCTGACCAGAACAACGTGAACGACGTGCTCAGACCAGGCATGGGCGACCATCTTCATATGGTACTCCTAGGGAGTATGTGGGCAGTACAGCTGCCAAGAGTTCTCCGAGCACGTGTCGGCCCGGATGCCTTTCGAGCCACCTGACGGCAGCCCTGCCGCTCTTTCTCGCTCGGTCGCGGTGTCGATGCCATCAAGCGCACCGTGTCCCCGGCCTCCCGGGCGCCTCCGGCAGCATCGCCTCTCGCGGAACACACGGGCCGCAAGGAGCCGCCACAGGTGAGCACGACCGGCCGTCCCGGCGTGGACGGCGCTGGCCGCCGCTGCCCCGATTCGACAGCATGAGGTCGGCAACCCGACGGGCGGGGCCCGAAGGCTCTGGCAAGGCAGAATGGCCAGGGCCTGCTGGCACATCCCCTGCCGAACGAGGGCCCGTCCGGGGGCATTTGCGCTGCCGGACGAGGTCGCCTCCGGCCGCTCCGCCACGCGAGCGGCGGTGCCCGAGCGCGGAACGCCCCCGACCGCGAGCACCTGCGTATCGTCTACTACGTTACGTAGTAGACAGTTCAGCTCACAGATCGTTAGTGCCGCCCGGGGCCGTCGCCAGCTTAGGCGTCGAGCAGGCTTACCTGCGGGGTCGCGGCGACTGCCGCGGGGAGAGCCCCGCAGGCGACGATGATCTCGACGATCGCGCCGAGCGCCAGCTGCGCCGCCCCGGCGGCGCAGCACCGCCACGTCGAAGCCGAGGCCGACAGCCCGCCCGATGACGATGAACGCAGGTTCCCGCACCGTCTCTGGGGGCTGCAGGTCGTTCCACAGCCCCAGCCCGCCGCCGAGGGCGGTGAGGACCAACGGCACGATGAGCGCTCCTGCCGGGACCTTGCGCCGGCTCCCCGCGTCCGCGCCGGCGACGGCCAGCCCGAGCGTGAGCAGGTAGCCGTGCACGCTGGCGGCATCGATGCTGCCCCCGGCATGATCGCCGGGGGACCCGGCAGCGACGCTCAGCACCAGGGTGAGCACGGTGACCGCGACCAGCGGCACGAGCGCCCAGCCGGCCCGGCCCAGCAACGGCAGCGAGAAGTACGTCCCGAGCAGCACCCCCGCAATCGCCTGCCCGGCCAGGTAGACGACCCGCGGCAGGACCGCTACGGCCCGCCGGATCAACCCGGTCAGGGCGAGCACCAGACCGGCGACCAGGCCGGTGATCAGGTGCGGCGCCGGCATCCCGAAGTCCTCCGCGAGCGTGCCGCCGAAGAACGTCACCAGCACCACGACCGTCCATAGGCCCAACGCCCGGCTGTTCCAGCCAGGACTGCGCCAACCCGACGGCAGAGGCCGCTGCCAGCGGCCAAACGCGGCCGCGGTCGTCGTCCGACCAGGCATGACGCCAGCCAGGTCGGTGGGAGAGGACATGCGCGGCTCCTGCTGCCGGGGGTCGGGCGGGGAGTCATGCCGTGCGCGGTGTTCCCCGGCGAAGATGAGAACCAGGTGAGCAGCGCCTCGATGCCAGCACTGCGGGAGACCCTTGTCGGCGCCATGCCGACCCTTGTCGGGGCGACGGCTGACCCTTGTCGGGGCGACGGCCGACCCTTGTCGGTGACCGCGACGCGCTTGCCGGCCCGACCGGCTCGGGCGGAATCCAGCCGAGTCGTGTCACAGGAGCACCCGGAACCGCACTTACCAAGGGAGGCGCAGGGCGCGCCAGGACCGGGGGCGAGATGCCGTCACACGATGATGACGCCGTTCGCCCTCCCAGCGGAGCCCGCGCCACAGCCTTTGACCGAGGAATGGATGGCGCTGTGGGTCGACAGGAGCAGTTGGTCGGGTTGCTGAGTCAGCCTGGGAGCGCTCGGACATCGGGAATTGACCTCGACGTTGTTCTCAGCGGCCACCCCAGTGAGCTGTGGCCGGGGCGCTTCGCTGAACGTCCGGCTCAAAGTCGGTCTCGACGTGAGGTGGGAGTACGGGGCAAACGACGTCTTGCCTGCCAGCCGGATCAGCCGAAGCGCGCGTCGTCCGATGCGAGGACGCAGGCCAGTGCAGCGACGAATCGCGCCACAGACACTCGTCCCCCACCTCAGGGTGAGACTGATCACGAGCCGCGTCGAAAAAACAGGCGCCCCGGCGCGCCGTGGTCGCGGATCCTCCGAGGGTGTCACCTGTGTCGCGGCGAGGTCGACGCCCACGGCAGTCAGCCCACCCAGCATGATCCAGGAACCATCCCCCGCTCTCCCTTGGTCGGCCCGGCGAGGGGCATCCGGAGCACAGGGCCCGTCCCGTGAGGAAGGCGATGGGCAGAGGCGTCGGCCGGCGCAGCCCGATCGTTGACCGTCGAACGGTGGGGGGACACCATCGGGCGGCGGGCCAGCGTCGGATGAAAGGCGGTGGAGCACCGGAGGGACCAACAGCATGAACAAGCGCGGCAACGGCGCGGGGAACGTACGGCTCCGTGACGATGGCCGCCGGCAGGCTTCCACGCTGGTCGCGGCTACGGACGGCACACGCAAGCGTCACTATGTGTACGGCGCCAGTCGAGCCGAGGCGCAAGTCGAGCTCGACGACATCCGTCAACGTGTCCGCGGCGGCCAGCCCGCGGTGGACAGCGGCGTCACGCTCAGTGCCTACCTGGATGGCTGGTTGGTCGACGGCCTGACCGAGCACAAGGCGACGACCCGCGAGAACTACACGACGATGGTCCGCAAGCACATCACGCCGGCCATCGGCTCCGTCCGACTCGACAGGCTGTCGCCGTTGGACGTGCAGTCCCTCGTCAATGCCAAGCGTGCCACACACAGCGCCTCGACAGTCAGACTGATCTTCTCCGTCCTGCACCGGGCGCTCGAGCAGGCGGTCGAGTGGGAGCTCATGGCGCGCAACCCCGCAGCCAAGGTCAAGCGCCCACGAGCCGGGGAGCCGCATGACCGCTTCCTGTCGAGCACTGAGGCGACACAGCTGCTTGCCGCGGCCCGAGGTACCCGGCTCTACGCCCTCGTGGCCGTCGCCCTGGCCATCGGCCTGGCCATCGGCCTGCGGCGTGGTGAGGCGCTTGTCGGACGTCGATCTGGACGGCGGGTCGGTGACAGTGCGTCGGACGGCGAGCCGGGTGGGCCACGCGCTGACCTTCACCACCCCCAAGAGCGGCAAGGCGCGAACCGTCCCGTTGCCCGCGCCCAGCGTCCGCATCCTGCGGGAGCATCGACAGACGCTGATCGCTGAGCGTCTTGCTCTGGGGCCGGTGTGGACCGACCTCGACCTCGTCTTCCCGTCCCGTCTGGGCACGGCGGCCGAGCCGAGGAACGTCCTTCGGGAGTTCCAGGCGCTGGTGGCGCGGGCAGGGATTCCCGCCGCCCGCTTCCACACCTTACGGCACTCATGTGGAGCATTGCTTGTGGCGCAAGGGGTGCACCTGCAGGTGATCGCCGACATCTTGGGTCACAGCGACATCCGGGTGACGTCGGCCGTCTACGCGCACGTCGGTGAGCAGCTCAGGCGCGACGCCGCCGACCGCATGGCGAGCGCTCTCGAGTGGTAGCCCGCAGGCCAGTTGTGGTCACCGTTGTGGTCAAACAGGTCAGAGGCGGTGCACCGTTTCCGGTGACACCGTCTCTGACCTGCGCTTTCGCTGTCGGGCTGACAGGATTTGAACCTGCGACCCCTTGACCCCCAGTCAAGTGCGCTACCAAGCTGCGCTACAGCCCGTCCCGGACAGCGTGCGTCCGGTGATGCGCTGGCGAGCCTAGCAGCGGCGTACGCCCGCACCCGGGAGCCTCAGCCCTTCTTGTTCTTCTCCCGCACCTTCACCGAGACCTCGATGGGGCTGCCGGCGAAGCCGAAGTCCTCGCGCAGCCGGCGCTCGATGAAGCGGCGGTAACCGGCCTCGAGGAAACCGCTGGCGAACAGCACGAAGCGCGGCGGTCGGGTACCGGCCTGGGTGGCGAAAAGGATCTTGGGCTGCTTGCCGCTGCGTACGGGCGGTGGCGTCTTGGCGATGAGCTCGCCGATCCACTGGTTGAGCTTGCCGGTCGGCACGCGGGTCTCCCAGCCCTCGAGGGCGGTGTGCAGCGCCGGAGCCAGCTTGTCGACAGATCGACCCGTCATGGCGGAGATGTTGAGCCGCGGGGCCCACTCGACCCGCGAGAGCTCGCGGTCGATCTCCTTGGCCAGCTGCGGGCGGCGGTCCTCATCGACCAGGTCCCACTTGTTGAAGGCGATGACCAGCGCCCGCCCGGCGTCGACCGCCATGCCGATGACGCGCTGGTCCTGCTCGCTGATCGGCTCGCTGGCGTCCAGCAGCACCACCGCGACCTCGGCGGCGTCGATGGCGGCGCTGGTGCGCAGGGAGGAGTAGTACTCCGCGCCGCTGGAGTGCGCGACACGTCGGCGCAGGCCGGCGGTGTCGACGAACTTCCACACCTCGCCGCCGACCTCGACGAAGGAGTCGACCGGGTCGCGGGTGGTGCCGGCGACGCTGTCGACGACGACCCGGTCCTCCTTGGCCAGGCGGTTGAGCAGCGACGACTTGCCGACGTTGGGGCGTCCGACGAGCGCGACCCGGCGCGGACCGGCCAGGTCGTCGAAGCGCTCGGCCGGGGTCTCCGGCAGCGCCTCGAGGATGACGTCGAGCAGGTCACCGGAGCCTCGGCCGTGCAGGGCGGACACGGCGTACGGCTCGCCCAGTCCCAGCGACCACAGCATCGCCGCGTCAGCCTCACCGCGCTCGTCATCGACCTTGTTGGCGACCAGCACGACCGGCTTGCCGGCCCGGCGCAGGACCTTCACGACCGCCTCGTCGCTCACGGTCGCGCCGACGTTGGCGTCGACGACGAACAAGATCGCGTCGGCCGCGGCGACCGCGACCTCGGCCTGCGCGGCGACGGCCTTCTGCAGCCCGACCGCGTCGGGGTCCCAGCCGCCGGTGTCGACGACGGTGAAGCGCCGCCCGCGCCACTGCGCGTCGTAGGTGACCCGGTCGCGGGTCACCCCCGGCACGTCCTCCACGACCGCCTCGCGGCGACCCAGGATGCGGTTGACCAGGGTGGACTTGCCGACGTTGGGCCGGCCGACCACGGCCAGCACGGGCTGGTCGGAGCGATCGTCAGGCAGGTCGTCGAACGGGGCGTCAGTCATGAGGGTCTTCCGTACGTCGAAGGTGGTCCACCAGCGCGAGGCGCAGGTGCTCTGCGGCGTCGCGCACCGTGCTGCGGGCACGCGGGTCGCCGGTCGGGGTGAGCGTGATGGGGGGGCCGTAGACCACGCGCACGGGTGCGCGCCACCGGGGCAGCGCGCGACCCTTGGGCAGCGCGGCGCCGGTGCCGTGCACGGCGATCGGGACCACGACGGCTCCGCTGCGCAGGGCCAGGTAGGCCAGCCCGTCGGCGACGCTGTCGAAGGCGCCGCTGCCTCGGGTGCCTTCGGGGAACACGCCGAGCGCGCCGCCGTCCTGCAGCACCGCGAGCCCGGCCTTGAGCGCGGTCCGGTCCGGCTGACCGCGGTGCACGGGGATCAGCGCCAGCCAGCCGCACGCCCGGGCCCACACCCCGACAAACACCTCGGACTTGGTGAGCAGGGCCGCCGGCCGCGGGCTGTGGAAGAACACCAGCGGGCCGTCGAGGATGCCGCTGTGGTTGCCGGCCAGCAG
>JBBPYI010000277.1:0-11900 GCA_038200075.1 Mycobacteriales bacterium | reverse complement strand
GAGGTCAACACCCGCCTGCAGGTCGAGCACCCGGTGACCGAGGAGGTGACGGGCGTGGATCTCGTACGCGAGCAGTTCCGCATCGCCGACGGAGAGGCACTCACCTTCACCGACCCGAAGCCTCGAGGTCACTCCTTCGAGTTCCGCATCAACGGCGAGGACCCTGGCCGCGGTTTCCTGCCCGCGCCCGGCGCGGTGACGACCTTCACCGCACCGAGCGGTCCCGGTGTCCGGGTGGACTCCGGTGTCGAGTCCGGCTCGGTCATCGGCGGCGCGTTCGACTCTCTGCTGGCCAAGCTCATCGTGACCGGCGCCACCCGGCAGGAAGCCCTGGAGCGCTCCCGCCGGGCCCTGGACGAGATGCAGGTCGAGGGCATGGCAACACTGCTGCCCTTCCACCGCAAGGTGGTGCGCGACGAGGCCTTCACCAGCGAGCCGTTCACGGTCCACAACCGCTGGATCGAGACCGAGTTCGACAACGACATCACGCCGTACGCCGCGGCGGCCGACGCCACCGACGACGCCGCAGCGCGCGAGACCATGGTCGTGGAGGTCGGCGGCAAGCGCCTGGAGGTCAGCCTGCCTGCAGGCTTCGGAGCGTCCCAGGGCGGCGCCGCTGCCGGGAAGGGCAGCCCGAAGCGATCGGCGAAGAAGGCCGGCGCTGCAGCGGCCTCCGGCGACAGCCTGACCTCCCCCATGCAGGGCACGATCGTGAAGGTGGCTGTCGAGGACGGCGCTGTCGTCGAGGCCGGTGACCTGATCGTGGTGCTCGAGGCTATGAAGATGGAGCAGCCGCTCAACGCCCACCGGGCCGGCACCGTCACCGGGCTGTCGGCCGCCGTCGGCGAGGTCGTCACCAGCGGCGTCACGATCTGCGACATCAAGGACTAGCCGAAGGGGTTGGCGAGCAGGGCAGCTCGCGAAGGCGGCCAGAGCACGACGAAGGCCCGACCGACAACCTGGTCGACGCCGATCGTGCCGTCGCGGCCGTCGAGTCGGTTCGCCCTTGAGTCGCTCGAGCGGCCGCGGTGGTCACCCATCACCCAGAGTCGGCCCGGGGGGACCAGGATGCCTGGCGCGCCCGGTGGGCAGTCGCTGCCCGACCCGGCCTGGCAGAACACCGCCTCGTCGTCCTCGAACAGATACGGCTCGTCGAGGGCGACCGGGACATCGGATCCGGCGGGCTGCACGCTCACCCGACCGTCCACGCAGCACGACACCCGGTCACCCGCCACCGCGATGACCCTTTTGACGTAGTCCTTGCGCGCCGGATCGCCCACGAACTCACTGCGTCCGTCGAAGACGACGATCTCGCCGCGCTGAGGTCGGCGGGTGCGATAGACGACCTTGTTGACCAGGATGCGGTCCCCGACCAGCAGGGTGCGCTCCATCGAGCCGGAGGGGATCGAGAAGGCCTGCACCACGAAGGTCTTGAGCAGCAGCGCCAGCACCACCGAGACGACGGCGAGGACAGGCAGCTCGCGCCAGCCGCTGCGACGGTCGCTCACGGGGCGGCTAGCACCGCTGCGGGGGGCCGCTCGGCGCCGGACGCAGACGGGGGCAGCAGAGCCTGGCCGACGACCGCGAAGCCGAGCAGCGCGGCCGCGGTGATCTGAAGCCGACGGCGGCAGCGCTGGCGGGCCCGACGGCGCCGCAGTGATGGGAAGGGGTCGCACTCGGGGGCGGGCAGCTCTGCGGCGTCCTGCAGCAACCGCTCGAGGTGGTCCATCAGCGCTCTCCGGCCAGGTCTGAGACGAGCAGGGAGGAGCTGCGCAGCGCCGTCAGGGCCCGGGCGGCGCGGGACTTGACCGTGCCGACGCTGATGCCGAGCAGCTCGGCGATCTCGGTTTCGCAGAGCCCTTCGAAATAGCGCAGCACCAGCACCTGTCGCTGCCCCAGTGGCAGCGAGCGCAGAGCGCTCAGCACGAGCAGCCGGTCGTCACTGCCGCGATCAGCGGCCGCCAGGTCGGTCAGCGCTGAGAGTGGAGCCTCCAGCCGGCGGCGGACCCGCCAGGTGCCGGCGGCGTTCACCACCGCCCGCCGGACGTACGGGTGCGGCTCGACCACCAGGTGCCAGCGCCGCTCGCAGCGGATCAGTGCGGTCTGCACGAGATCATCAGCGGTGGCCCAATCACCGCACAGCAGCAGGGCCAGGCGCCGCAGCGCGGGGTAGTTCTCGCGCACGTACGCCTCGAAGTCGTGGTCCATGCCTCTAGGACAGCACCGACCGCCGGGAAGGTTCCCTGTCGGTCCGGGCAGGTCGAGCAGCACCTTGCCGGGGGTCCCGGCCGGATCGGTCGGGTTGACCCCGGCCATGCGCAACCGGACTCGTACCTTCCCGTCTCCGGGGTTCGGACGTCGCGACGTCCTCGACGCTCAGGACGTCTTAGGCGCCGGACGTGCGGTAGCCGGCGGCGAGCACCGGCTCAGGCCTTGGCCCCGAATGCCGCGCCGAGGCCGGTGAGATCGACGGCGCGGCGGGGCAGGTCGGGGTTGCCGTCAGTCATCTGCTTCATGACCTCCAGTGCGGTGAGGATGTGCCGGCCGACCTGGTCGGCGGGGCGCATCGCGTCGATCGAGACGAGGATGCCGCGCTCGCCGTACCACTCCAGGATCGGATGGGTGACCTCGTAGTAGAGGGCAAGACGATGGCGTACGACGTCCTCGGTGTCATCGGCCCGGCCGTGTTCGGCGCCGCGGGCCGAGAGCCGGCGGACCAGCTCGGCGTCCTCGACCTTGAGGTGCAGCGCCACGTCAGCTGTCATGTCCAGCTCACGGGCGATCTCGTAGAGCGCGCGCGCCTGCTCCATGGTGCGGGGGATGCCGTCGATGACGTAGCCGCGTCCCTGCGCCGCCTCCATGGCGTCCCGGACCATCGCCAGCACGATG
The DNA here is from genome assembly GCA_038200075.1 of Mycobacteriales bacterium. Classification (GTDB taxonomy): domain Bacteria; phylum Actinomycetota; class Actinomycetes; order Mycobacteriales; family SCTD01; genus SCTD01. The sequence goes on along the minus strand of JBBPYI010000277.1, from coordinate 9,011 downwards.
TCGTCACCCACCAGCTCCCCTCGCGCCAGCACCGACTCGACCCGCTGGCCGAGCTCGGTGCCGCGCGCGACGTGGTCGCGCAGCAGGTCACCCGTCGCGATGTGGGGGATGTCGAAGTGCGCGGCGATGACCACGCCCTGCGTTCCCTTGCCGGCACCCGGCGGGGCGATCATGAGCACCTTCACAGCCACGGCTCCCTCTGGTCGGCCCCCACCCCATCACACACGGCGCACAGGGGTGTCAGAAGGCCGTCAGGACAGTGATTCCCGGCGTACGGCCGACCTCGGCCAGTGCCTGCGCCGCGTCGTCCAGCGACAGCTCGCGGGTCACGAGCAGGTCGGGTCGCAGCCGGCCGGAGGTCACCAGGGACAGCAGCTCGGGATAGGCGTGCGCGGCCATGCCGTGGCTGCCGAGCAGCTCGAGCTCCAGGGCGATGACCCGCTCCATCGGCACCAGGGGACGGCCCTGTGACGGGGGCAGCAGACCGACCTGGACATGACGACCACGAGGCCGCAGGCAGCCGACGGAGTCCAGGCACGTCTGGGGGCTGCCCAGCGCGTCGAGCGAGAGATGGGCGCCGCCGCCGGTCAGGGCCCTCACGGTCTCGACCACTTGTCCCTGCCGGCCGTCCACGGCGTGCTCGGCGCCGACCGAGCGGGCGAGTGTGAGGGCGCCTTCCGACACGTCGACCGCGACGACCCGGGCGCCGGCGGCCGCCGCGATCTGCACGGCCGACAACCCCACACCACCGCAGCCGTGCACGACGACCCACTCCCCCGGCCGGACCCGGCCCTGTTGCACGACGGCGCGGAAGGCGGTGGCGTAGCGGCAGCCCAGCGCGGCGGCCGTGGCGAAGGACAGCTCGTCGGGCAGAGCCACCAGGTTGACGTCGGCGGCCTTCAGGGCCACGAGCTCGGCGAAAGAACCCCAGCCGGTGAAGCCCGGCTGGCTCTGGTGGTCGCACACCTGGTGGTCGCCCGCAGCGCAGCGGGGACAGCGGCCGCACGCGCAGACGAACGGCACGGTGACCCGGTCACCGACCCGCCACCTGTCGACGCCGACGCCGACCGCCTCGACGACTCCCGCCAGCTCGTGACCTGGCACATGGGGCAGCGCGATGTCGGGGTCGTGACCTTGCCAGCCGTGCCAGTCGCTGCGGCAGACACCGCTTGCGCCGACCCGCACGACGACGCCTCCGGGCGCGGCCACCGGGTCCGGCAGGTCGCGGATCTCGAGCGGCCCGCCGTACTGCTCGAAGACCAGGCCCCTCACGCCTCGTGCAGCATCAGCTGCCGGGCTGCCTCGGTCACCGATCCTGACAACGAGGGGTAGATGGCGAAGGTATGGGCGATCTGGTCGGCCGTCAGGCCGTTCTGCACGGCCAGCGAAAGCGGCATGATCAGCTCGCTGGCGTTCGGCGCGACGACCACCCCGCCGAGCACCGTGCCGGAACCGGGTCGGCAGAAGAACTTCACGAACCCGTCGGTGAGGCCCTGCATCTTGGCGCGCGCATTGGTGGCGAGCGGCAACATCACGGAGTGCACCGCGAGTGAGCCGGACTCGACCTGCAGCTGGGTGACACCGACGGAGGCCACCTGAGGGTCGGTAAAGACGTTGGCCGACACGGTGCCCAGGCGCAGAGGGGCGACCGCCTCGCCGAGCGCGTGCCACATCGCGATGCGGCCCTGCATGGCCGCGACCGAGGCGAGCATGAGGACGCCGGTGCAGTCGCCGGCGGCGTAGACCCCGGGCTGGTTCGTACGCGACACCCGGTCGACCTGGACGAAACCCGCTTCCGTCAGGTCGATTCCGACCTGCTGCAAACCCATGCCGCCGGTGTTCGGGACCGACCCGACCGTCATCAGGGCATGCGAACCCTCGACCGTGGTGCCGTCGACCAGATGGACCAGCACGCCCTTGTCGGTGCGCTCGACGCGGGCGGCCCGTCCGCGACGCACGTCCATGCCCCGTCGTGCGAAGACGGTCTGCAGCAGCTCCGCGGCGTCGGCGTCCTCGCCGGGCATCACGCGCTCACGGCTGGACACCAGCGTCACCTGCGAGCCGATGGTGAGGTAGGCGTTGGCGAACTCGGCCCCGGTCACGCCCGAGCCGATGACGACGAGGTGCTCCGGCAGCTCGGGCAGGTCGTAGAGCTGGCGCCAGTCCAGGATCCGCTCGCCGTCAGGCTCGGCGCCCTCCACCACCCGCGGGTGGGCTCCGGTCGCGATGAGCACGACGTCGGCGTCCAGGGAGTCGACGTGCCCGTCGGGTGAGGTGATCTCGAGCGCATGCGGACCGGTGAAACGGACGGACCCGCCGATGAGCGTGACCCCCTCGCGCTGCAGCCGGGCCGTGATGTCAGCGGACTGCGCCAGGGCCAGCGCCTTGACGCGGGCGTGGACCTCGCCCACCGAGGTCGTCACCTCGCCCACGGCGTGCACCCCGACGCGCTCGGCCCCGGACAGGGCCGTCATGGCCTCGCTGGTCGCGATGAAGGTCTTGGACGGCACGCAGTCCGACAGCACGCACTGGCCGCCGACGCCGTCTCGCTCGACCAGGGTCACGCTCGCCCCGAGCTGTACGGCCACCAGCGCAGCCTCGTAGCCCGCGGGTCCTCCTCCGACGATGGCGATGCGCGTCATGCACCCATTGTCATGCAAGCGCCGGGGTGCGGGAGCCCTTGGCTAGTGTGCCGGGCATGGCGCTCTACGCGGCGTACGGCAGCAACCTGGACCCCGCCCAGATGCACGAGCGCTGCCCCCACTCCCCTGTCTCCGGCACGGGCTGGCTCGAGGGCTGGCGGTTGACCTTCGGCGGCGAGGACCTGGGCTGGGAGGGCTCGCTCGCCACGCTGGTCGAGGCTCCCGGCGAGCACGTCTTCGTCGGCCTCTACGACATGACCGACGCCGATGCCGCGCAGCTCGACGCGTGGGAGGGCGCCGACACCGGGCTCTACCGCAAGATCCGCGTGCGGGTGGCCACGCTGGACGGCGACCGGCTGTCGTGGGTCTACCTGCTCGACGGCTACGAGGGCGGCCTGCCGTCGGCGCGCTATCTGGGCGTGCTGGCGGCTGCGGCCGAAGCCGCCGGCGCGCCGCACGACTACGTCCTGGAGCTGCGCTCTCGCCCTTGCCGTTCCACCGGCGACTGAGGCGGCGTCGGACCGAGGGCCTCCTGACCCACCGGTTCTGCAGGAGCTGCGGGCGTACGCCGCCGGCCCTGCTCCCCGACCACCAGGGCGACGGCCAGCACCGTGACGACGCCACCCACCAGGGTCGTGCGCCCGACCGCCTCGCCGGCAACGAGCGCTCCCAGCACCACGGCGACGACCGGGTTGACGTAGGCGTAGGTCGCGACCTGCGACACCGGCGCGACACCGAGCAGCCAGCTGTAGGCGGTGAAGGCGACCAGGGAGCCGAAGACCACCAGGTAGGCCAGCGCGGCGACGGACTGGCCGGTGACGGCGGCGACGTCAAAGCGCTCCCCCGCGCCAAGACCGGCCAGGCCCAGTGCCACGCAGCCACCGGCCATCTGCAGGGTGGTGGTGAGCAGCGCATCGGCAGGCAGGTCGATCCGCGTGGCGGTGAACGACCCGATCGACCACAGGATGCTGGAGCCCACCACCAGCAGCGCGGGCAGCAGCGCGACCCCCTCGGGTCGGGCCCCGGGCAGCAGCAGGACCGCGACCCCGACGAAGCCCAGCCCGACGCCGACCAGGGTCCGACCCGCCGGACGGTCCCCTGAGCCGGTGCGCAGCAGCACGACCCACAGCGGTACGGCCGCCACGAGCAGCGCGGCCAGGCCGGAGGGCACGTCACGCTGCTCGGCCAGCGTCACCAGCCCGTTTCCGCCCAGCAGCAGCAGCGCACCGATCGCCAAGGCGCCCACGGCCTGACGTCGAGTCGCCCGAAAGGCCTTGCGACCCCGCCGTATCCGCAGATAGGTCGCAAGCAGCACGCCGGCGACGGCGAAGCGCAGGCTGGCCGACAGCAGCGCCGGCAGGCTGTCGACGACGTACGCGATGGCCAGATAGGTCGAGCCCCAGCCGACGTAGACCAGTCCGAGGGCGGTCCAGACCTGCCAGGGCGGCGGCGGGGCGCTCACCTACGCCGCAGACAGCGCGGCCAGCGCCACGCCCACCAGCACCCGCACCGCCACCGGCAACGCCGCCTCGTCGACGTCGAAGGACCCCTGGTGCAGGTCGTGCGGACGCACCTGCCCCGGCGGCCTGACCCCCAGGCGGGCCATGGCGCCGGGCACGTGATCGAGGTACCAGGCGAAGTCCTCACCTCCTAGCGACTGCAACGTCGGTACGGCCGCGGCGCTGCCCAGCGCCCCCCGGACGGCGGCGCTGAACAACGCGGTGGCGGACGGGTCGTTGACGACGGGCGGGACGCCGCGCTGGTAGCGGACCTCGGCGTGCGCGCCGTACGGCACGACGAGTCCGTCGACGATCCGCTGCACCATGGTCGGGGCGTCGTGCCAGGCGTCCTTGTCGAGCACCCGCAGGGTGCCCTTGAGCACTCCTCGACGGGGGATCGCGTTGGCGGCGACCCCTGCCGACACGTGGCCCCACACCAGGCACAACCCCGCCCGCGGGTCGACCACGCGGGAGAGGACGTCGGGCAGCCCGGTCGCGACGCTGGCCAGCGCGTGCACGAGATCGACGGTGTTGTGGGGACGCGAGGTGTGCCCACCGGGACCGGTCAGGACGATCTCGAGCGCGTCGGCGGCGGCGGTGATCGGCCCGGACTTCAGCCCCACCCGGCCGACCTCCAGCGCCGGGTCGCAGTGCAGCCCGAAGGCCGAGCTGACGCCCTCGAGCCAGCCTTCCCGGATGACGTCGAGCGCGCCGCCGGGCATCTTCTCCTCGGCCGGCTGGAACACCAGCCGGACGGTCCCAGCAAGCCGTTCGGCGACCTGTGCCAGCGCCAGGCCGGCGCCGAGCACGGCCGTGGTGTGCACGTCGTGGCCGCAGGCATGGCAGACGCCCTCGATGGTCGAGCGGTAGGGCACGAGCTTCTCGTCCTGCAGTGGCAGGGCGTCGATGTCGGCTCGCAGCACCACCACCGGACCGCCGTCGCCGACGTCGCCGACGTCGCAGACCAGCCCCGTACCCGCCGCCAGGACCTTCGGCGACAGGCCGGCCGCGGTCAGCCGATCGACGAGCAACGCGGTGGTGCGGTGCTCCTCGTGGCCGAGCTCGGGGTGGCGGTGCAGGTCACGACGCACCTCGACCAGCTCGTCGGCGTGCAGGGACAGCCAGGCGTCGGCCACCGGGCTGCCGGGTGGACGAGGGCTCACCCGGCGTCACCTGGACGGAAGATGGGCGCCCCGCCCGAGAACTCAGCAAGCAGGCTGTCCACGACAGCTGTCAGGTCCCCGCCGGACGCTGCAGCGACGGCACGCTGGCGCTGATAGGAGGCGCCGCCGTCGAGCACCTGCTCGACGGTGTCGAGCTGCGCGGAGCAGCCCAGGCGCTCAGCGGTGGCACGCATGTCCTGGACCAATGTGCGCAGGGCGTCGCGGACCGGCTGCACGCCGTCCTGGCCGACGATGATGCTGGCGTCCAGGCCGTACCGCGCGGCCCGCCACTTGTTCTCCTGCACCACCCAGCGGCGGGGGGTGGGCAGCGTGTAGCCCTTCTCGATCTCCCGGTCGAAGGAGTCGACCAGGCACTGCGACAGCGCGGCGACCATGCCCACCTCGGCGATCGTCGGGAGGCCGTCGCAGATCCGCAGCTCGACGGTGCCGTAGGTCGGGTGCGGCCTGATGTCCCACCAGACCTCCTTGATCGAGGCGATCGTGCCGGTCTTGATGAGGGTCTCCATGTAGTCCTCGAACTGCGCCCAGTCCTTGAGCTGGTGCGGCAGGCCTGCCGTCGGCAGTCCCTCGAAGACCTTGCTGCGCGCCGAGGCCAGGCCGGTGTCTCCCCCCACCCAGTAAGGCGAGCTCGCCGAGAGCGCCAGGAAGTGGGGGATGTACGCCGACAGCGCGTTGACGATCGCGATCGCCTTGTCGGGCGAGCGCACCCCGACGTGCACGTGGACGCCGAAGATCTGCATCCGGCGGGCCAGCCACTGCATGTCCTCGATCAGCTTGACGTAGCGCGGATTGTCGCTGATCTGCTGGCTCTGCCAGTCGGTGACCGGGTGCGTGCCGGTGCACATCAGGCCGAGCCCGCGCTTCTCGGCCAGTGCTGCGACCTGGTCGATCGTGCCCTGCAGGTCGGCCAGCGCCTCCGGCACGGTCGAGCACACGCCGGTGATGACCTCGATGGTCGACTGCAGCAGCTCGTGCTTGGCCGTCGGATGCTCGGCGCCAGGGCTCAGCTCGTCGAGGATCTCGGTCGCGCCGCTGGTCAGCTGCCGCGTGGTGCGGTCGACGAGCTGCAACTCCCACTCGATGCCCAGGCTCGAGGTGGGTGAGGAGTGAAAGGGGATCTGCACGCGAGCTCCTCTTGGCGGTCGTGTGACGGACCCTACCCAGCGTGCCAGGCAGGGCTTGGGCGATCGATGCCGAACACCTCCCCATGCGCCCCCTCCGCCTGGCTGCTTCCGGTGCCGCCCTCGCCCTCGTCGCCGTCGCCGCACCGTCCTTGGCCGCCCCTCCGGCGGCGCCGAGACCGGTGGGCTCACCCGCCGCCGACTGCCGGGCCCGCGTGGCCGGGCTGGACCTGCAGACCGCCACCGTCGAGCAGCTGCAGACCGCGATGCGCGCCGGCCGGCTGACCAGCCGACGTCTGACCCAGGCCTACCTCGACCGGGTCAAGGCCTACGACGGACCGACGAACTCCGTACGGGCTGTTGCCCCGACCGCACTGGCGCAGGCCGACCGCTTCGACCGCGAGCGTCGGGCCGGCAAGGTGCGCGGTCCCCTGCACGGCATCCCGGTACTGCTCAAGGACAACATCGGGACCACCGACGTGCCGACGACCGCCGGCTCGATCGCCCTGGCCGGCAACATCCCGAAGCGCGAGGCGTACGTCACCGCCCAGCTGCGCGCCGCCGGCGCCGTCGTGCTCGGCAAGACCAACCTGTCGGAGTTCGCCAACTGGGTGTCGCTGTCGATGCCCAACGGCTACTCCAGCCTGGGCGGCCAGGTGAGGAACGCCTACACCCTGGGCGATCCGTCGGGCTCCTCTGCCGGGTCAGGAGTGGCCGGCTCGATGGCCTTCGCCACGGCCACCCTCGGCAGCGAGACCTCCGGGTCGATCCTGTCCCCCAGCAACGTCAACGGGCTGGTCGGCGTCAAGCCCACCCTGGGCCTGGTGAGCCGCGCCGGCGTCGTGCCGCTGGCTGCCAGCTTCGACACGGCCGGTCCGATGACCCGCAACGTCACCGACGCCGCAGCGGTCCTGTCGGCCATCTCCGGGGCCGACCCGCGCGACAGCGTGACCGCGGCGGCGCGCCGCGTCGACTACCTCACCGGGCTCAAGGGCGCCACGCTCAGGGGCGTACGGCTGGGCTACGACACCGGTTTCGAGGGCGACGAGCTGTTCGACCGGGCCCTGGTCGACCTGCGGGCCCAGGGCGCCGTGCTCGTGCCCACCGACCTGGTCAGCAACGGCGGGCTCGTCGGGATCACCGAGGTCGCCGAGATTCCCAACGAGTTCAAGGCCGGGCTCAACAGCTACCTGGCGCAGGAGGCCGGGCCGCTGGCCAGCAAGGTGTCCACGCTGGCCGACGTCATCGCCTACAACAGCCGCTTCCCCGACAAGGTGAAGTACGGCCAGAACCTGCTCCAGGCCTCCGACGCGACCCCCGGCGTGCTGGCGGCGGGGCTCGCGCCGGCAGCAGTCACCCGCGCCTCCTCCCGCGCCGCCATCGACGGGGCGCTGCTACGCGACGACCTCGACGCCGTCATCGCACCCGGTCCGGCGTACGCCAACGTCGGTGCGGCAGCGGGCTATCCGACGGTCATCGTCCCCGCGGGCACGACGCTGGACGACACGGTCGCCGAGGGGCTGTCCTTCCTCGGCACCGGCTTCGACGAGCTCGACCTGCTGCGCTACGCCGCGGCGTACGAGAAGGCCACCCAGCGGCGCGTTCCGCCGACGGTGGGCAACCCGGACCTGCTGACAGGATGCTGACATGGATGTGAAAGCCAAGACCGCGATCGCCGTCGTCAGCGCCGTCATGCTGGGGGGCGCCGGCTTCGTCGTCTTCGAGAAATTCGAGCGGGCCGGGATCGCCGAGGCGGCGACCGTGGACTGCGAGGGGCGTACGACCTCGACCGCGAGCGCCCTGCCCCTCGACCTGCCGCTGAGCGAGGGCGCGCAGGTGCTGCGCGTGGACACGCAGGGCGCCACGACGGTGGCGTTCGCGAGCCTGCCGGGCGGCCGTGACGACATCGTCGCCCGGCGCGACGCCGTGCTGCGCGACCTGCAGGCTGCGGGCTACCGCGTCACCGGAAGCGACCAGGAACCCGGCTTCGAGGCCGAGGCCCAGATCGCCGGACCGCACGAGGGCACCGTGCGCGTGAAGCCCTTGTGCACCGGACTTCTCGAGGTCCGCTACAAGATCGAGCAGTAGCGCTCCAGCCACTACATCGGCCAGGTGTCGCAGGGCGACGGGCTCGCGTCGTCCGCTTTGCCGTTCTCGGTGCCAGCAGCGCCCGGTCCACGCTCGACGCTGGCACCGAGATGACACCGAGACCGCCCCTTCCCAGCCGTTCTCGGTGCCAAGAGCGCCCGGTCCACGCTCGACGCTGGCACCGAGATGACGTGGGGCGTAACAACGAGGACAGCGACGAACCGCTGGCGCCAGGTCGTGACAGCCCAATCTCGTGGCGGCGATCAGCACGTCACACCTCACCGTGTGGGGGCTGTCGCCTTCGCCCTCGCTAGGACGAAGCGGGTTCGTCGCGCACAGGGTTGATCTCGCTCCCAGTTCTGTCGGAGGTCGGTCGTAGTCTCGAACCTATGAGCGAGACAACCTCTGATCGGCCGGCTTGTCTGGAGTGGTTCTCCCGCGACCTGGGCCTGCCGGCGACGTCCCCGGCGCGGTTGG
>JBBPYI010000276.1:0-6349 GCA_038200075.1 Mycobacteriales bacterium | reverse complement strand
TCGCGTACGCGCCGATGGACCCGCCACCCGCCCCGCCCGCGGCCCGCGGCGCCGGCCAACCCTGTGACCGCTCCGGCGTCGACGAGCACGAGGGCGTCGGCGGCCACCGTCGCGGCAGTGGCGACGACGAACGCCCCGCCGGCCGCGGGTGCGTCGAGCAGCGCCAGCGCGCCGAGGATGAGGAAGACCTGCGCCACCAGGACCGCAGCCGCCAGGGGCCGCAGCCCGACGCTCGCCAGGAGCGCCAAGGCCCCTGCCAGCAGCGCCGGCCACAGGCCCTGGACGATCAGCGGCGGCCGGCGGGGCGGTCCGGTGGCCCGCACGACCGCGCGACGTTCCCACGGGCCGTCGAGCAGGCCGCCGCCGGACTGCTCACGCGGTTCGACCCCGTCCTCGTCCTCGTCAGTGGCCTCGGCGGGGGTCACCGCACCCGGGCCCTCGGGATCGCGATCGACGGGGGTCTCGGGCTGAGCAAGGTGCGGAGTCGCGCTGTCCGCCACGTCGACCTCGGGCCCGGCACCCTCCGGCCCCGCCCCCTGCGACCCGGCTTCGCCGGTGGGGACCCAGTCGCGCTCGCTGGCGTCCTCGCTGGTCTGCGACCGGTCCCGCGACTCGGTGCCTGGTGCGACATCGTCAGCGATGTCGGTCGTCGGGGCGTCAGCCTGCTCACCGTCCCGACTGGTCACAGCGCCGATCCTGCCAGACATCGGGCCCCTCACCCCCCCGCGAAGGGCGGCAGCACGTCCACCAGCGCGCCGTCGGCGAGCTGCACCTGAGCGTGATCGCGCGCGCCGACCGGGTCACCGTCCACGACGTACGAACACACCGACAGCACCTGGCCGAAGCGGTCGTCGCGGGTGGCGCGGGCCAGCAGCAGCGCCTCGGCCAGCGTGGTAGCCGAGGTCGGCTCGGACGCCACGCCGGCGGCGGCGCGGGCCCCCGCCCAGTAGCGCAGGGTCGTCCTGAGCGGAACAGTCATGCGGCCAGTCTCGCGCCCAGCCGGTCCAGCAGCTCGGCGGTCGCGCCGGACTCGGCGTGCGCGAAGTCGGGCTCGACCCACAGCTCGACCGGCTCCCCGGCCGCTGAGGCCAGCGCCAACGCGTGCTCGACGGGGAAGTAGCCGTCGCGCTCGCCGTGCACCACCAGCAGCGGCAGCGGAGCCACCCGGGCCACCAGGTCCAGCGGCGAGGCGGGCGGGTCAGACCACAGCGCGGGCTGCACCCGGGTGCGCATCAGTCGGGCCGCCACCAGCCGGCCGCTGCGGGTCTCGACCAGCCGGTGCAGGCGCAGCATCGGGCCCGACGCCGTGGCGCGGGTCGACCAGGCGGCCGTACCGCTCACCGACACCACCGCGTCCGGTGGGTGCTCCAGCCGGTGGCCGCCGACGAGCTCCCCGCGCAGTGCCGCGTGGCGCACCACGGCCGAGCCGCCCATCGACCAGCCGCAGGTCACGATCCGCGAGAAGCCCTGCGCGCGAGCAGCAGCCACGGCGGCGTCGACGTCAAGCACCTCCCGGTCGCCCAGCGTCGTGCGTCCGCTCGAGCTGCCGTGCCCGCGTGCGTCGTAGGCCAGCACGCTGGTGTGCCGGGCGAGCCCTGCGGCGACGCGGCGTACGGCCGGCTTGGCCAGCGATCCCGAGAAGCCGTGAGCGAGGACGGTGCAGGTTGCGCCCGGCCCCGGCAGGAGCCTTGCGTGCAGGCGCTCGCCGTCGGCCGTACGCAGCAGCTCGGGTGCGGCGGTGGTCACAGGTCCATCCTGCCCCGACACACCACGGCAACCCAGGCGACGTCCTGCGTTATCCTCGGGCCTGGTTCATCGAGGCAACGGCGCCTCTCCCCACGACGGTCCCGGCGAGCCGGACCAGAGGAGGAGGCGCTCCCATGGCCACCCTGCTGCTGCTGACCAACGCGATGACCCCGTCAGCGGACGTGCTGCCCGCGCTGGGCCTGCTCGGCCACCCGGTGCGGGTGGCCCCGCTGGAGGTCTCGGCGCTGCTGACCGCTCCGCAGCACGACGCGATCCTGGTCGACGCCCGCCGCGACCTGGCCGCCGCCCGCAGCCTTTGCCGGCTGCTGCGCACCACCGGCGTCACGGCGCCGTTGTTCGCGGTCCTCACCGAGGGCGGCCTGGTCGCGCTGACCGCCGAATGGGGCGTCGACGACGTGCTGCTCGACTCGTGCGGCCCGGCCGAGGTCGACGCGCGGCTGCGCCTGGCCACCGGCAAGGCCGCAGCTGCGGCAGCGCCCGCCGGGGACCCGGGGATCGTGCGCGCCGGTGAGCTGACGATCGACGAGGGCACCTACACCTGCCGGCTGCGCGGCCGGGCCCTGGACCTGACGTTCAAGGAGTTCGAGCTGCTGAAGTACCTCGCGCAGCACCCCGGCCGGGTCTTCACCCGCGCCCAACTGCTGCAGGAGGTCTGGGGCTACGACTACTACGGGGGCACCCGCACCGTCGACGTGCACGTCCGGCGGCTGCGCGCCAAGCTCGGCGCCGAGCACGAGCAGCTCATCGGCACCGTGCGCCACGTCGGCTACAAGTTCGTGACGCCGCCGATCGTGGCGCTGGCTGACGAGGACAGCACGGTCCCCGTCAGCGTCTGAGCGATCAGGCGTACGCGAAGACCCGACGCAGCCCGGTCAGCGACAGCGCCCGGACCACGCGGGGCTGGCAGCCCAGCAGCACGAGCACCCCGCCGTACCTGCTGGCCGTGCGGTGCGCGTCCAGCAGCGCAGCGAGCGCGGCGGCGTCCACGAACGGGCAGTCGGCCAGGTCGACGACCAGCCGGGCCGGGCGCTCGGCCAGTGCGTCCTGCAGCTGCACGCGCACCCGGGCCAGCGTGCGGGCGTCGAGCTCGCCGACGACGATCAGCCGCGTCTCGGTGGGCATGGGCAGGTGAACCGGGCGGGTCTCCAGGACGGTCACAGCAACTCCCACGCATCAGGTCCGACAGTGACCACACCGTCGTCCGCGGACGTGGCGGTCGTGCTGCCTTTTGCGTGACAGTCCCGCGACAGCCCGTGGCCGTCACAGGACTGTCGTACGACAGGCAGGTTCCCCGTCGCACGTCATGGACAAGACTTGGCCCGTGTTCACCGTCCTGCTCGACGCCCCCTCTCCCGGCGCAGCCCGACTGCGCCTGCAGGGCCACCTCGACGACGCCGGCGCCCGGGAGGTGCTGCAGCGGGCAGCGACGATGGTCCACTGCGGTTGCGAGCGCCTGGTCGTCGACCTCGACGGCGTGACCTCCTTCGAAGCCGAAGCGGCGTACGCGGTGGTGGGGTGCACCCGGCTGGCCCGCTTCCTGCCCCTCGGTGTGGACGTCATCGCGGGTGAGCAGGCCGGGCGCGAGCTGGCCGAGCACGCGGGTGTCAACGACTTGCTGCCACACTGAGCGCGTGCCCCGCCTGCTCATCGTCGAGGACGACGACCGGATCCGCCTGTCACTGCGCCTAGCCCTGGAGGACGAGGGCTACACGGTGCGCGCCGTCGCGACCGCCGAGGAAGGGCTGGCCGAGCACAAGGCCACCCCCGCCGACCTGGTGCTCGTCGACCTGATGCTCCCGGGCATGGACGGCTTCGACTGCATCCGCGCCCTGCGCCGCCTCGGTGACGTGCCGATCGTGGTTGTCAGCGCCCGCGACGACACCCACGACGTGGTGGCGGCGCTCGAGGCCGGCGCTGATGACTACGTTGTGAAACCTGCTGCGGTCAAAGAGCTCTCGGCCCGGCTGCGCGCGCTCCGTCGGCGGGCCAGCGGCGCGGGAGAGGGCGCCCCGACCGCCCTGCGCTTCGGCCGCATCGAGCTGCGACCCGAGGCCGGCGAGGTGCTGCTCGACGAGGTCGAGGTGCACCTGACCCGCACCGAGTTCCGCCTGCTGTGCGAGCTCGCCGACCAGAAGGGCCGGGTCCTGTCGCGGCAGCAGCTGCTCGACCGGGTGTGGGGCTATGACATCTACGGCGACGAGCGGCTGGTCGACGTGCACGTCGGACGGCTGCGACGCAAGGTCGAGCCCGATCCGGCCAACCCCATGCACGTGCTGACCGTACGAGGGCTCGGCTACAAGCTGGCATCGTGAGGCGCCCGCGTCCCCTGGGCCTGCGCACCCGCATCACCGCGGTCTTCGCGCTGGGCGCCCTCGGCCTGTCGGCCGCGCTGGCGCTGTCGACCTACGAGCTCACACGTACGTCCCTGGTGTCCGAGCGCGAGCGGGCCGCGGTGCGCGCGGCCTACTTCGACGCGGCCCTGGTGGAGCAGGGCCTGGGCGCCGACGAGCCTGACATCGGCAGTCTGCTGCAGAACGTCGACACCGGCGTGCAGCGCCGCCCGCTCGTGCGCCGCAACGGCCAGTGGTTCTCGCGCACCGCCGACAACGGGCTCACCAGCGCCGTGCCCGCCGACCTGCTGCAGCAGGTGGAGGGCGGCACCCCGGCCGTCCAGCGCGTACGCGTGCGCTCCGATCCCGCCTTGGTCGTCGGGCTGCCGCTGGCCGACGGCACCGGCTACTACGAGGTGACCGACCTCGGCGAGCTCGGCCGCACCCTGGGGGTGCTCGCGACGGTGCTGGCACTGGTGGCGCTGGCGACCACGACGGCCGGCGCCGGCGTCGGCTGGTGGGCCAGCCGCCGACTGCTGCGGCCGCTGGGCGACGTCGCGGGAGCTGCCGGCACCATCGCCTCGGGCGACTTCACCGCCCGGCTCAAGCGCGACCGCGACCCAGACCTCGACACCCTCGCCGTTGCCTTCAACGCGATGGTCGACGAGGTGTCGGCCCGGTCCGAGGCCGACCGGCGCTTCGCCGCCGACGTCAGCCACGAGCTGCGCTCGCCCTTGCAGACCCTGTCGGCTGCGACCAGCGTGCTGGACCGCCGACGCGACAACCTCGACGACCGCACCGCCGCGGCCGTCGACCTGCTCAGCGCCGAGGTCGCCCGCTTCGAGCAGCTCGTCGCCGATCTGCTCGAGCTCGCCACCTCCGACCGGGCGGCCGAACGACGGACCACCGATGTCGTGGAGCTGACCCGCCGCATCCTCGGCAAGCGGGCCGGCATGCTCGAGATCACCGGCCCGTCCGCCGTCCTGGACATCGACCCGCGGCGCTACCAGCAGGTGCTCAGCAACCTGCTGGACAACGCCGCCAAGCACGGTGGCGGCGCCGTGCGGGTCGCGTTGTCCGTGCACGACGACACGCTCACCCTCGAGGTCGACGACGACGGCCCGGGCGTGCCCCCCGACGAGCGAGAGCTGGTCTTTGACCGCTTCGCCCGCGGCCGCGCGGCCAGCGCCCGCGGTGGCAGCGACGGCACCGGGCTCGGCCTGTCGCTGGTCGCCCGGCACGCCCTGGCCCACCGCGGGTCCGTCGAGGGGCTCGATCGACCCGGCGGCGGCGCGCGGTTCAGGGTCGTGCTGCCCGGAGAAGCGACATGACCCGACCGATCGGCAGACGCGTCGCCGTCGTCGCACTGGCGCTGCTGCTCACCGGCTGCGGCATCCCGGCCGATCCGGCTCCCCGGGCGCTGGACCCGGCGCAGGCGCCCTTCTCCCGCGACGCGCCGGTCGCAGACCCGGTCGGTCCGGGCCGGGTCCCGCTGTTCTTCGTACGCGATGGAAAAGCCGTGCTGACGATCCGGCCCGTCCTGCAGTCCACCCCCGCCCCGGAGCTGCTGAGCCTGCTGCTGGCCGGCCCCACCCCCTCCGAGCTCGCGGCCGGCATCACCTCGGCCATCCCCACGACGCTGACCGTCAAGGGCATCGAGGTGCAGGAGGGGATCGGGGTCGTCACCCTCAACGGGCCGGCCAACCAGCTGTCCCAGCCGCTGACCTTCGCGCAGATCGTGGCGACCCTCACAAGCCCCGGCCGGCTGGCCGGGGTGCGCTTCCGCGTCGGAGGCGAAGATCTCGGCGTACCGCGAGGTGACGGCTCGCTGTCGACCGAGCCGCTCGACCGCAGCGACTACGCCGAGCTGCTGGCCACCGCCAGCCCCGGGCCCAGCCCGAGCGCCTCAGCCGCTCCCGCGTAGCGTCACGACCGTGTCTGCCCCCACACCCGTCTTGCTCGGCCGCCTCGACCCGCCGGACGTCAGCGCCATGCGCACCCTGGTCGAGCAGGTCACGTCTGCCGACGGCACGGCGCCGCTGTCCGAGCACGTCCTGCTGCACCTTCCCCAGGGTGGCGACGACCGAGTCGTCAACCTGCTCGTGCGTGGAGACGACACGATCCTGGCGTACGCCCACCTGGACGTCACCGACGAGGTGGAGGGCTCCAGCGCCGAGCTGGCCGTCGCGCCGCACGCCCGAGGGCAGGGCCTGGGGCGGGCGCTGGTGGAGCAGCTGCTGGCCGCTGCCCCC
>JBBPYI010000275.1:0-4858 GCA_038200075.1 Mycobacteriales bacterium | reverse complement strand
CTCTCCAAGATGTGCTTGCGGGACAGGCCGCGGTCGTTGGGGCCCGAGCCGGTCGGCCAGTAGACCTTGGTGAACAGCTCGATCGACTCGCGCCGGGTGCCCTTGAGGGCTTCGCCGAGCACCGACTCGGCCTTCGTGGCGGCATAGACGTCAGCGGTGTCGAAGGTCGTGATGCCGACCTCGAGCGCCTCCTTCACGCACGCGGTGGCCTGCTCGGCCTCCACTTGCGAGCCGTGCGTCAGCCAGTTGCCGTAGCTGATCTCCGAGACCTTCATGCCACTGCGCCCGAGGCGCCGGAACTCCATGGACCGGACGCTACCTACTGATAGGAGACCAGCTCCGGGCGGGGCACCAGGGCCATGGTCTCGGCCGGTGTCATCAGATCGATGTCCTCGTCCAGGAAGAGCTTGAAGCCGTTGTGGGCCTGCCCGCCGGGCGCCTTGCCGTCCTTGACCGACAGCAGGTCGTAGGTGGCGCGCTTGTCACGCCTGGAGCCAAAGCCGTCGATGTGGAACACCAGCGCCAGGCCCGGCCGGGCCACGATGGCCTGGCGGTCAGGGAGCATCCGGGTCTTGAACTGGTGGACGATGAACAGCTTCTCCGGCAGTGCGGCCTTGACCGTCAGATTCCCGAGATAGGACGACACGCGGTTGACGGTCGCGGCGTCCATGGTCCCGATCTGCCTGCCCGGACGCTGGCCCGGCTGCAGCACCCACTCGGGGTCCAGCGCCACGCCGACCTCCGGCTCGAGCAGGAAGCGCTCGTAGCGCTTGACCTGCGCCAGCACGTCGGCCCGGCCGGGTTGGAAGTCCAGCACGAGCAGCATCTTGGCCTTGCGCGCTGCGTCGAGATACCGCTGGACGTCGGCGTCGGAGACGTAGCCGGAGTACGCGCCGTCGGCGCCGGGGCTGCGCTGCGCGACGGTGGTGATGAGCTCGAAGGCCGGCAGGACGGGCCGGCCCGACGCAGGCTGGAACGGCACCGCGCCGGCCAGCAGCCGGGCCGCGGCCTGGTCTGGCGGGACCTCGCCGAGCATACCGAGACCGGGGGTGCTGGCGGCGCCGTACGCCATCACGACGGTGTGTCGCGGGAAGATCGTCCGGCCGCCGCGAGGCAGCTGCGCCAGCGCCGCGGGGCTCGGCGACGGCGATGGCGACGGCGACGTGGACGGCGACGGCGAGTTGGACGGTGCGGCGGTCGTGACGGTCGGCGTCGCCGGACCGGTGCCGTCCGGCAGGGTGGCCGCGGACTGCGCAGAGCAGGCGGTGAGGGCGATCAGCCCGAGCAGGGCCAGACCGCCTCGTCGACGGGTCATCTCAGGACGAGCCCTTGCGGCCCGGCGATGTGCGCGTCGGGGGCATGCGGAAGCGCCGCAGGACCGTAGAGCGCAGCAGTCCGTAGCCGATGTGGCCGACCATCTTGCTCTCCTCGGGGAAGGCGGCCTTGACGCGGCCGCGGATGGTCACCGCCGTCACCGCGATGTCGGCGACCATGGCCAGCAGCCCCGCGAGCCAGAGCGTCAGCGCGACACTGAGCACCAGCGGGTTGCGGCTGAGCTGGGCGACGACCAGCAGCAGGGCCAGCGGCAGGAGCAGGACCCCGACGTTGCGCCGGGAGTCGACGATGTCGCGGACCAGGGCCCGCACCGGTCCGCGGTCGCGGGCCACCATCGCCCGGTCCTCGCCCCGGACGCTGCCGCGAGCGACGCCCTGCTTGGCCTGCACCCGCGCCAGGGCGGCCTGCTCCTTGGCCCGCTTGGCGGCCTCCTTGCGGGTGGCCGGCGGCGGCGCGACCGGACCGCCGCGACGCGGCTGGGCGTCGGACCGCTTGGGGGTGGGGCGGCCCTTCCCGGTGGGGGCGCTGCCGGTGGGGGTGCTCACGCGGGTCAGCCTATCGACCCGGGCCGGTCAGGGCAGCGCGAGCATCTGCTCGAGCGCCTGCTTGGCGTACGCCGCGGTCTCCGGCTCCACGCTGATCTGGTTGACGACCTGTCCGGCCACCAGTGACTCCAGCGTCCAGACCAGGTGTGGCAGGTCGATCCGGTTCATGGTGGAGCAGAAGCAGACCGTCCTGTCGAGGAAGACCACGGTCTTGTCGGGGTGCGCCTTGGCGAGGCGACGGACGAGGTTCAGCTCGGTCCCGATCGCCCAGGCCGAGCCGGCGGGCGCAGCGTCCAGGGCCTTGATGATGTACTCGGTCGAGCCGACCAGGTCGGCCGCCAGCACCACCTCGTGGCGCACCTCAGGGTGCACCAGCACGGTCACGCCGGGGACCCGCTCGCGCACGTCGGCAACCGACTGGGCGGTGAACCGGCCGTGGACCGAGCAGTGCCCCTTCCACAAAATGATCGTGGCGTCCTGCAGCTGCTGGGCGGTCAGCCCCCCGCCCGGCTTGTGCGGGTCGTAGAGCACGCAGTCGTCCAGGGACAGCCCGAGGTCCAGGACGGCGGTGTTGCGCCCCAGGTGCTGGTCAGGCAGGAACAGGACCTTAGTGCCGGTCTGCAGCGCCCACTCAAGCGCCCGCTTGGCATTGGAGGAGGTGCAGATCGTGCCGCCGTGGCGGCCGGTGAAGCCCTTGATCGCGGCTGAAGAGTTCATGTAGGACACCGGGACGACGGTGTTGGCCACGCCCGCCGCAGTCAGGTCGTCCCAGCACTGCTCGACCTGCTCGAAGGTGGCCATGTCGGCCATCGAGCAGCCGGCGGCCAGGTCGGGCAGCAGCACCTTCTGGTCCGGGCCGGTGAGGATGTCAGCGGACTCGGCCATGAAGTGCACGCCGGCGAAGACGATGAACTCCGCGTCGGGTCGGGCGGCGGCCTGCTGGGCGAGCTTGAAGCTGTCGCCCGTGACGTCGGCGAACTCGATGACCTCGTCGCGCTGGTAGTGGTGACCGAGTACGAACACCCGGTCGCCGAGCGCGGCCTTCGCGGCGCGCGCCCGGTCGACCAAGGTGGGGTCGGAGCTCGCCGGCAGCTCCCCGGGGCAGTCCACGCCGCGCTCGGACGCCGGGTCGCTCTGGCGTCCGAGCAGCAGCAGGGCCAGCGGGCTGGCCGTGACTCCGGGCATGAGGTCCAGGTCGGACACGTCAGTGGTCATGGGGGCTCCTGCCGTCGCTGGTGACTTAGCGTCTCACAGACGACAACATCGGCCCACCGGCCGGCCTTCCCGTGTCAGCGGGCGTTGCTCGGACGCCACCACGGTCCGGTGATGGCGAAGACGTGGCCGGGGTCCTGGATGTTGGCGAACAGGCTCTAGCCGTCGGCGCTGAAGTTCGGGCCGGTGAACTCGTTGCTGCTCGCCAACTCGTTGCGGGCCATCGGGTAGCTCTTGCCCTGTGCGGTCACGCCGACCAGGTGCTGGATGCCCCTGCCGTCCTCGGCCAGGATGACGCCGCCGTACGGGCTGACGGTGATGTTGTCCGGACCGTCGTAGTCGGTGTCGGCCTCAGGGTCGGGGTTCACGCCGAAGATCGTCGCCAGCGTGACGGTCTGCTTGGCCGGGTCGTAGAACCACACCTGGCCGTCGTGCTCGTTGACGCTGCCGTCGCTGTCACGGGCGAAGCTGGCCACGAAGTAGATGCCGCCGTCGCCGTACCAGGCACCCTCGAGCTTGCGGCTGCGCGTCACCTGGTCGTTGCCGAACTGCTTGCGGACCGACGTCTCGCTGGCGAGCCGGTCCGGCACCGTGACCCAGGTGACCTTGTACTGCGTGCCCGGCTGGGTCGCCTGTGACAGGTCCTCGATGTGTTTGCTGCCCCGGGCGCAGCTCATGGCCTGCAGCGTGCCTGCGGCGTCGTCGCCGGCGAGAGCGTGCAGCGCGCCCTTGCCGCCGGTGAAGTCGGCCGGCGGTGTCCAGCGGTAGAAGCCGCCGTGTGGGCCGTTGGCGTCCTCGGTCTCGTAGATGACGTTCGTGGCCGGGTCGACGGCGACGGCCTCGTGCGGGAAGCGGCCGAGGAAGCGCAGCGGGCTCGGGCTCGTGCCGGGGTTATCGTCCTCGACGGGAGAGACCTCGAAGACGTAGCCGTGGTCCTCGAGGAACCGGCCGCCCTTGCGCTGCTCGGTCTCCTCGCAGGTCAGCCAGGTCCCCCAGGGGGTGAGACCGCCCGCGCAGTTGTTGTGCGTCCCGGCGACGCTGACGTACTCGCGGACGCGCTCACCGGCGCTGGTGACGTCGATGTTGGTCGTGCCGCCGCGGGCGCCCGGGTCATAGGTCAGACCGGTAAGGGGAGGCACCCCGTGGGGCTCCGATTCGCCGATCTCGTGGTTGTTGACCAGCGTGAAGCCGCCAGCGCGCGCGAAGCTGGCCGTGCCGTCCGCGTCGTCGGGCGTGACCTCGCCGGAGTCCAGCAGGGTCTCCCCAGCCTTGGCGACGATCGTGTAGGAGAACCCTTTCGGCAGCGCGAGCAGCCCGGCGGGGTCCGCGACAAGCGGGCCGTAGCCGGTGGCACTGCGGGTCGCGGCGTTCGCCGCGGTGCCGGCGATCGCCTCGATGCTGCCGGCGAAGGCGATGCCGAGGCCGGCGGCGGCCGTACGGCGCAGCAGGGCGCGCCGGTCCAGGCCGGCGGAGGGGGTCGTCAGGTCGTCGTGGGTGGCGGTCATGGCTCTCCCGAGGGTCGAAGGGGTGGAGCTTCCACGGTGCCGAGGCAAGGCGCGGAGCAGCCGTCGGCAGGATGAACACCAGGACAAGTAGGGCGGAACGACTCGCGCACCCTCTGGCAGGCTCGGCGCATGCGCGTGCTCATCGCCCCGGACGGCTTCGGCGGGACCCTGTCCTCGGTCCAGGCCGCCGAGGCGATGGCTGCGGGGTGGCGCCAGACCGCTCCCGGTGACAGTCTCGAGCTGGCGCCGCTGTCAGACGGG
>JBBPYI010000274.1:0-10033 GCA_038200075.1 Mycobacteriales bacterium | reverse complement strand
GCCTGGTGGTCGCGCGGCCCACGGGGGGCCGCCGCCCGCCGCCAGGGGTGCGGGCCACAACCGTCGACACGCTGGACTGCGTGGCGTGGACGGCCGGTCTGAGGCGTACGGCGCGCAGCTTCGCCGACGGTGACGTCGTGGAGCTGCGGGGCGCGCTGCGGCGCCGCTTCTGGCGGGCGGGCGCCGGCGCCGCGAGTCGCTGCGAGGTGGAGGCCGTGGGTCTGCGGCGGCTGTCGCGGGGCGCCGGATGAGCGGCTCTGGGCCGCGCGACCGGGCTGCCGGGCCGGGTGCTGCGGTCAGGCGTCGCGGTGGTCCCGGATGACCAGCCCGGTGCTGGGCTTGGGCGTGAACAGCGTGGACTTGCGGGGCATCCGCTCGCCGCTGCCGGCGACGGCGGCGACGTCCTCGACCGGGGTCGGGTTGAGCAGGACCGCCGTGCCGCCGGTGCGGGCCGCCGACGCCAGGGCCGCCGCGACGTCGTGCTCGTACGCCACGTGCTCGACGTCGTCGGGCAGCTGCCAGAGGGCGCCGACGACGAAGGCGTGCAGGACGCTGACGTCCAGAGCGGCCCAGGCGGTGGACCGGTCGGGTGGGATGGCGGCCGCCAGCTGCGCGGGGTCGGGCTCGCTGAGCAGGATGAGCTCGCTGGCGTCACCCGAAGCCAGCAGGAACGCCGGGCCGGCCTGGCCGGCGGCGGCGAGCTCGGCGAGCGCGTGGTCGAGGTCGCCGTCCAGGCGCCGGACGGCCATCCCCGCGGCGGCCTGCTGGGCCAGGACGTCGGAGGTGAGTCCGGGCAGATAGCGGTGGATGGGGTGCACCTGCGGGCCGAAGGCGGTGGCGTCGACCAGCAGGCACAGCCCGGCGTCCCACGGCCCGGCGCCGTCGCCGGCGGCGTGCCGGTCGGTCTGGCGCTGCAGGTAGGTCGCGTAGCGGTGATGGCCGTCGGCGATCAGCGCCTTGCGGGGCAGCAGGTCGGCAGCGATGGAGGCGAGCACCTCGGGATCGCGCAGCGCCCACAGCCGGTGCCGCAGGCCGTCGGCCAGGACGGTGTCAACCAGCAGCTCCGGCCCGTCCCCGTCCGCCCCGTCGACGGAGGCCACCGCCTGGCTGGCTGCGCCGCCGCCGTCGTAGACCAGGAAGATCGGCTCCAGATCG
The DNA here is from genome assembly GCA_038200075.1 of Mycobacteriales bacterium. GTDB lineage: Bacteria > Actinomycetota > Actinomycetes > Mycobacteriales > SCTD01 > SCTD01. The sequence continues at coordinate 8,878 of JBBPYI010000274.1, read as the reverse complement.
GCCTCGACGGCGGTGTAGAGCGCGAGCCGGTCGCTGACGGGTCCGGCCATCGTGTTCTCGTGCGGCAGCACGATCCCGTCATCGGCTGGACTCAGCGACAGGGCGCCGAGCAGTCCGCGCTGCACGTGCCCGGGCTGCCCGTCCACAGGTGGTGCTGCCTGCTCGTAGACGTACAGCGCCGGCTCGTCATCGGGTCGCAGGACCCCGGCCGTACGCCAGGCAGTCAGGGTTGCTGCGGCGCGGGCGTAGCGGTCCTGACCTGCCTCGACGTCCTGACGTGGGAGGATGAGACGGACGACGTTGTGCTCGCTTGTGCGTTCGAGCGCGGCCACCCCGTCGGCGTCGATGACGTCGTACGGCGGGGAGGTCAGCGTGGAGAGCTCGCCGGCGACGGCGGTGTCATAGCGCAACGCACGACATGGCGACAGCACCACACCGCTCGGGCGGGGGAGGGAGGAGGACACGGTCGGACCGGCAGGCATGCGGCGAGGCTAGTGCCCCACCGTCCACCGTTCGGAACGCCCCGCAACCCCTCGTCAGGACCGGTACTCGCGACCGGCAGCACTCACAAGGAGGCAACCGCGTGTCAGAGAGTCGGTACGACCCCCGGTACGACCCGCGCGCACCAGAGCAGGAGCGCCCTCGGCCGTTCTCGGACCTGCCGCCTCCCCCGACCGACGTGGTGCCCTCCGGTGAGGTCTACGACTGGTTCATCCGCGGCTGCGACCTGCTCGACAGCGGGGACACCAACGCCGCCGTACAGCTGCTCGACCACTGCGCACAGGCCGAGCCGGAGTCCCGGCAGGTCCGCGAGGCGCTGGCGAGGGCCCAGTTCGACATCGGGATGTACGACGAGGCCCGTACGAACTTCGAGTGGATCATCTCGATCAACCCGGCCGACGACTACGCGCAGTTCGGGTTGGGCCTGGCCGCTACCAAGGCCGGTGACCTCACCAGCGCGGTGGAGCACCTGGCGCTTGCGGCGGCGATGCGCCCGGACATCGCCTACTACTCGACCGCTTTGCGGGGCGCCCGCGCCGCGCTGACCGCCGCGCGCCGCTGAGCCCCGCCCGCGGGCATGCTCTGGGGTCGAGCGCCGAGCCCCTGCAGAGCGCCTACGACGCTGGACTGCTCGACCTCGACGGCGTGCTCTACCGGGGCAAGGACCCGGTGGAGCACGCGGCGGTCGCGGTGGCCGAGGCGCGGGCTGCCGGGATGCGGATGGCCTTCGTCACCAACAACGCCTCGCGCCACCCGGAGGCGGTGGCGGCCCACCTGGCTGAGCTCGGGATCCCGGCCGCGCCGACCGAGGTCGTCACCAGCGCCCAGGCGGCGGCTCGGGCAGCGGCGGCGCAGGTGCCGGCAGGATCGGCGGTCCTGGTGCTCGGGACGCAGGCCCTGGCCGAGACGATCTCGGCCGCGGGGCTGCGGCCGGTACGCACGGCCGAGCCTGGTGTCGCGGCCGTCGTGCAGGGGCTGGCGCCCACCACCTCGATGGCAGATCTGGCCGAGGCGACCGTGGCGTTGCGGGCCGGGGCCCTGTGGATCGCCGGCAACACCGATGCCACCCTGCCCAGCCCGCGTGGCCTGCTTCCCGGAAACGGCTCCTTCGTCGCCCTGCTCGCCCAGCTGGTCGGACGGGAGCCGCAGGTCGCCGGCAAGCCCGATCCGGCGCTGCACCGCGAGTCCGTCGAGCGCGTGGGCGCCCGCCGCCCGCTGGTGGTGGGGGACCGGCTCGACACCGACATCGTCGGCGCGGTACGGGGTGGCGCGGACAGCCTGTTGGTCCTGACGGGAGTGACCGACATCGCGCAGCTGCTGCGGGCACCAATCGGAAGCCGTCCGACCTTCCTCTCGACCGACCTGCGCGGACTCCAGCAGGCACACCCTCGGGTGCAGATCGAGGAAGACAGGGCGGTCTGTCGCGCCGCGCAGGCGCGATGCGACGGCGCGGACGTCGTGGTCGACGGCGCTGGAGATGACGCCCTGCGGGCCCGGGTGGCGCTGGCCTGGGCGCTGTCCGATCGTGCCCAGGCGGCCGGCGGCGAGGGCTCCGGCTCGCTCAGCGGTTAGAGCAGGGTCCGCAGCTTGAGCAGGTCGAGCACGCTCGCCTCGACCTTGAGCCGGCCGGTGGCCCACGCGGCGGGTGGGGAGAGCTCGCCGGCGATGAGCAGCAGCAGGTCGTCGCTGTGAGCCGCGAGGCGGACCTGGGCGCCAGCGGTGTCAAGACCCTCGCAGTGCCGGAGCTCCTCAAGACCGCCGTCGTCGAGCCGGGCGAGGAACACCACGTCGAGATCGGGCACCCGACAGGCCACGGTGCGCGACACGACGTACTTGCGTCGAACGTCTGCGGGCACGTCGGCGAGCCGCTGGACGAGCGAGTGCAGGGCGTCCTCGCACTGGGAAAGCGTGGCCACCTGACCTCCTCGGCTGCGGGGGCTACCCCGTTGGCAGCGACGCAGACGCTACTGCCGTGGCCGATCACGCCGCGGTACCGTGCGTCCGCTGCCGCCGACGAACGGGGACGACCATGCGTGATGCTCTGAAGAGCTACCTGGCCCTGGCCGGTGGGGTCACCGACCTCACGCGGCAGAAGGCCGTCACCGCCGCGAAGGCGCTGGTGAGCCAGGGTGAGGCCACCGCTGAGCAGGTGACCGGGCTGGCGGAGGACCTGCTGGCCCAGTCCCGGCAGAACCGCGAAGCGGTCGTCGCCCTGGTCAGCTTTGAGGTAGACCGCGCGCTGGGTCGGGTGGGGTTGGCGACGACCGACGAGGTCGAGCAGCTGACGTCGCGGATCCGGGACCTGGAGCAGCAGCTGCGCACGGTGACATCGGCCGCGCCTGCGCCCGCGGACACGCAGGCGCCGGCGAGCACGGCGCCCGCCAAGAAGGCGCCGGCGAAGAAGGCGCCCGCCAAGAAGGCCCCGGCGGCCGGCCCGCCCAGCGAGTGACGGCGTACGACGCGCCCGGACCGGTCCCCGGCCCGCCGACGGCGGGCACCCCGGCCGGCGTCGAGCAGGCGCTGAGTCGCCTCGCCGAGCTCGACGGCAGGGGTCTTCCCGAGCACGTCGAGGTCTTCGACGGGGTGCATCGGCTGCTGCAGGACGCCCTCGCGACCCTCGACGAGGCCTGAGCTGGCGCGCCGCGCCCGCCTGGACGTCGAGCTGGTCCGGCGCGGTCTGGCCCGCAGCCGGGAGCAGGCCGCCGAGCTGGTCGCCGCCGGGCTGGTCAGGGTCGCGGGGAGCGTCGCCACCAAGGCGGCCACGGCCGTGGAGGCCGCCACGCCGCTGCTGGTGGACCAGCCGGCCGGTCCGTCGTACGCCTCACGGGGTGGCCACAAGCTCGCCGGAGCGCTGGACGCCTTCGGCTACGACCCGGCCGGCAAGCGGGCGCTGGACGCCGGAGCGAGCACGGGCGGCTTCACCGACGTGCTGCTCCAGCGCGGCGCGCGGCACGTCGTCGCGGCCGACGTCGGCTACGGGCAGCTGGTGTGGGCGCTGCAGAGCGACGCGCGGGTGACGGTGCTGGACCGGACCAACGTGCGGGCGCTGGAGCCCGAGCAGGTCGGCGAGCCGGTGGACCTGGTCGTGGCCGATCTGTCGTTCATCCCGTTGGGCCTGGTGCTGCCCGCGCTGGTCCGCTGCGCGACCCCGACGGCGGACCTCATGCCGATGGTCAAACCGCAGTTCGAGGTCGGGCGCGAACGGCTGCCGGCGGGGGGCGTGGTGCGCGACCCGGAGCTGCGGGCCGAGACGGTGCGGCGGGTGGCCGGGCAGGCAGCCGGGCTGGGTCTGGGCGTACGCGGGGTCACGGCCAGCCCGCTGCCCGGACCGAACGGCAACGTGGAGTTCTTCCTCTGGCTGGCGGCCGGCGCGCCGGCCCTGCAGGAGCACGACCTGGCGCGCGCGGTGCAGGACGGGCCCCAGTAGGGGCGGAGATGGCAGGGTGGGGCCGATGACACGCTCCGTGCTCCTTCTCGCCCACACCGGCCGTGACGCTGCGGCGGTGGCGGCGCGGACGGCTGCGGCGCGGCTGCAGGCCGCCGGCGTCGAGGTGCGGATGCTGGCCGAGGAGGCCAAGGACATCGGTCTCGGGGGTGTCGCGATCTGCGACGACGGACCGGGGTCGGCCGCCGGCGCCGAGCTGGTCCTCGTGCTCGGCGGGGACGGCTCGATCCTGCGGGCGGCCGAGCTGGCGCGGGCTGCGGCCGTCCCGCTGCTCGGTGTCAACCTGGGAAGGGTCGGCTTCCTGGCCGAAGCCGAGTCCGCCGACCTCGACCAGACGCTCGAACGGCTGCTGGAGCGTGACTACGACGTCGAGCAGCGCATGACGGTCGACGTGTCGGTCGTCGTGGGCGGCGTCGAGGTCGACACCGGCTGGGCGCTGAACGAGTGCAGCGTCGAGAAGTCCCAGCGCGAGCGGATGCTGGAGCTCGTGCTGGAGATCGACGGACGCCCGCTGTCGCGCTGGGGGTGCGACGGCGTCGTGGCGGCGACCCCGACGGGCTCCACGGCGTACGCCTTCTCGGCCGGCGGGCCGGTCGTCTGGCCGACGGTGGAGGCGCTGATGGTGGTGCCGATCAGCGCCCACGCGCTGTTCGCCCGGCCGTTGGTGGTCGCGCCGTCGTCGGTGATCGCGATCGAGGTGCTGGCGAGCGGGACGACCGGGGTGCTGGCGTGCGACGGACGGCGGACCAGGCCGCTGCCGTACGGCTCGCGGGTCGAGGTCCGGCGGGGCCGCGACCCGGTCCTGCTGGCCCGGATGCAGGACCGACCGTTCACCGACACGCTGGTGGACAAGTTCGCGCTGCCGGTCGAGGGCTGGCGCGGCGCCGACGGCTGATCGAGCACCCGTTCGAGGTGTGTCGTCCCCGGATGTGTCCGAGGTGCGGCCTAGGCTCGCCCCGTGCTGGAGGAGATGCGGATTCGCGGGCTCGGCGTCATCGACGACGCCGTGCTGCCGCTGGGTCCCGGTCTGACGGTTGTGACCGGGGAGACCGGCGCCGGCAAGACGATGGTGGTGCAGGGCCTCGGGCTGCTGTTCGGCGGTCGCGCCGATGCCGGCCGGGTGCGCCCGGGGGCCACCCGCGCGGTGGTCGAGGGTCGGGTGGTGCTGGGTGCCGGACACACTGCGCTGGACCGGGCCGTGGACGCCGGCGCCGAGCTCGACGAGGACGTGCTGCTGATCAGCCGCAGCGTGGGCGCCGACGGTCGGTCCCGGGCCCATCTGGGCGGTCGCGGTGTGCCGGTCGGGGTGCTGGCCGAGCTGTCGGAGCACCTGATCGCCGTCCACGGGCAGAGCGACCAGCAGCGCTTGCTCAAACCAACGCAGCAGCGCGCCTCGCTCGACCGCTTCGCCGGGCCGCCGGTGCTGGCGCTGCGGGAGCGCTTCGCCCACGACTGGGCCCGGTGGCGCGACGTGCGCGCAACGCTGGCTCAGCTGCGGGCCGAGGCCGCCGAGCGTCACCGCGAGGCCGAGCTGCTGCGCCTGGGGCTGGCGGAGGTCGAGGCTGCTGCGCCGCAGCCCGGCGAGGGGGCGGCGCTGGTCGCCGAGGTCGAGCGGCTCGCGCATGCCGACGACCTGCGGGCCGCAGCCTCCCAGGCCCAGCAGGCGCTGACCGGAGACGAGAGCGCGCCGGAGGCCGGCGACGCCCTCGGGATGGTCGTGGCTGCTCGCAGGGCGCTGGAGGCGGTAGCCCAGCACGACGCGGGGCTGGCGGCGCTGGAGGCGCGGCTGCGCGAGGCGGCCCATCTGGTGACCGACGTGGCCGGCGAGCTGGCCTCCTACCTCGGCTCGGTCGACGCCGACCCGATCCGGCTGTCGGTGGCGCAGGACCGGATTGCGGTGCTGACCGCTCTGGTGCGCCGGCACGCGGCCGACGACGTCGACGGGGTGCTCGCCTGGGCGGCCGGCGCCGGCGAGCGGCTGCTGGAGCTCGACGGCACCGACGACCGGATCGCGGCGCTGCAGGAGCAGGGCGAGGGCCTCGAACGCGCACTGGGCGCGCTGGCCGCCGAGCTGACCGATGCCCGCACGCAGGCTGCGCAGCGCTTCGGGGCGGCGGTGACCGAGGAGCTGACGGCGCTGGCGATGCCGCACGCGCAGGTGCAGGCGGTGCTCTCGCAGCGGGACGCCCCCGACGGCCTGCCGGTCGGTGACCGGGTGCTGGCCGCCACCGTCGACGGCGTCGACGAGGTCGAGGTGCTGCTGGTGCCGCATCCAGGTGCGCCGCGCCGGGCGCTGCAGAAGGGCGCGTCCGGCGGCGAGCTGTCCCGGGTCATGCTGGCGGTCGAGGTGGTCTTCGCGGGCACCGACCCCGTACCCCTGATGGTCTTCGACGAGGTCGACGCCGGCGTGGGCGGTCGAGCAGCCGTCGAGGTCGGTCGACGGCTCGCGCGACTGGCCCGCGACCACCAGGTCGTCGTGGTCACCCACCTGCCGCAGGTCGCGGCCTTCGCCGACCGGCACCTGCTGGTGGTCAAGGCTGACGACGGCTCGGTCACCCGCAGCGGGGTGGTGGCGCTCGACGACACCGCGCGGGTCGTCGAGCTGTCCCGGATGCTCGCGGGTTCCGACACCGGACTGTCCCGCGGCCACGCCGAGGAGCTGCTGGCCGCGGCAGCGCCCGACCGCAGCCGCCGGTGACCCGGCCGGGTCGGGCGCGGCACGCAGGGTGCGAGCGCCGCTGCGTGGCAGACTCGGCGTGGTGAAGCTCGGACGGCGTACGCGTGAACCGGTCCTGCCGGGGCTGCACGCGACGGCGCGGCTGGACCGGCGTACCAAGCGGCTGACGCCCCGGATCAAGCCCGGTGAGATCGCGGTCATCGACCATGTCGACATCGACCGGGTCAGCGCGGACGCGCTGGTGGCGTCCAAGGTCTGCGCCGTCGTCAACGCGGCGCCGAGCACCAGTGGGCGCTATCCCAACCTCGGGCCGGAGATCCTGCTCACCGCCGGCATCCCGCTGCTGGACAGCGTGGGCGACACCGTCTTCGGTGAGCTCAGGGACGGCGACGAGGTCCGGCTCGACGGTGACACGCTCTACGCCGGTGAGCGGGTGATCGCGACCGGGACCCTGCAGGACGCCGAGAGCATCGGCGCGTCGATGGCCGAGGCCCGGGCCGGACTTGCCACCCAGCTCGAGGCGTTCGCCGCCAACACCATGGAGTACCTGCTCAAGGAGCGCGACCTGCTGCTCGACGGCGTCGGCGTTCCGGAGATCCGCACCCGCATCGACGGGCGGCACGTCCTGATCGTGGTGCGCGGCTACGACTACCGCGAGGACCTGCGGATGCTGCGGCCCTACGTCCGGGAGTACCGGCCGGTGCTCATCGGCGTCGACGGCGGCGCTGACGCGATCATGGAGGAGGGCTGGACTCCGGACCTGATCGTCGGTGACATGGACTCGGTCAGCGACCAGACCCTGCGCTGCGGCGCGGAGGTGGTCGTCCACGCCTACGCCGACGGCCGCGCTCCCGGGCTGCCGCGCGTGCAGGACCTCGGCGTGCACGCGACCGTCTTCCCGGCGGCCGGCACCAGCGAGGACGTCGCGATGCTGCTCGCCGACGAGGCAGGCGCCACCCTGATCGTCGCTGTCGGCACCCACGCCACACTGGTGGAGTTCCTGGACAAGGGTCGCGCGGGCATGGCCTCGACCTTCCTGACCCGGTTGCGCGTGGGCGGCAAGCTCGTCGACGCCAAGGGTGTGAGCCGGCTCTACCGGCACCGCATCTCCAGCTGGTCGCTGGTGCTGCTGGTGCTCTCGACGCTGGTGGCGATGGCGGCCGCGATCTACTTGTCGGGTGCGTTCCAGGCCTACGGCGACCTGCTCGCCGACGCGTGGGCCAGCTTCGTGTTCTGGGTTCGCGGACTGCTCTGAGGATGGACCCGCGCCCCCCCGATCCAGATCCGCGCCTGCTGCGGGCCGCCCTGAACGGCGGCCTCGACGCGATGGTGGTCGTCTCCTCGGACGGCACCATGATCGCCTCGAACCCCCAGTTCGAGCAGATGTGGCCAATCCCGCCCGAGGTCATCGCCTCGGGTTCCGACGAGGCGGCGCTGGCCTCGGTGCTGGACAAGCTGGTTGATCCCGAGGGCTTCATGATGCGGGTCCGCGAACTGTACGCCCGACCCGACGGCACGTCGCGCGATGAGCTGCTGCTGCTCGACGGGCGGGTCTTCGACCGCTACGGCACGACGTTGCGCGGTGACGACGGGGCCTACCTGGGCTGGGCCTGGTACTTCCGGGACGTCAGCGCCGAGCGCGCCGCGGCCCGCCAGATCGCCGAGGCCGGTGAGCGCTTCGCCACGCTGGCCCGCACCCTGCAGGAGAGCCTGCTGCCGCCGCACCTGCCCGACGTGCCGGGCATCGAGGTCGCCGCCCGGCACCTGCCGGCCGGCCACGGCGGTGAGCTCGTCGGGGACTTCTACGACGTCTTCCAGACCGGCCGGATGACCTGGGCCGTGGTGATGGGTGACGTCTGCGGCAAGGGCGTGGAAGCCGCCAAGGTCACCGCGCTGGCGCGCTACACGCTGCGCGCCGCCGCGATCGGCCACCGCCGACCCCGCCAGGTGCTGGCGCTGCTTAACGAGGCGATGCGCCTGCAGCAGCCGGATTCCGAGCGCTTCGTGACGGCCGTCTACGCGACGCTGCAGCAGCGCAAGGGCGGCGTGACCGCCACGGTCTCGGCGGCCGGCCATCCGCCGCCGCTGCTGCGCACGGCTGCCGGGGCGGTCCGCGCCATCGAGGCACCCGGCACGGTGCTCGGCCTGTTCGACGACCCGACGCTCACCGAGCAGCGCCTGGACCTCGCGCCCGGCGATGCGCTGGTGCTCTACACCGACGGGGTGCTGGAGGCCCGGCGCGGACGAGAGCAGTT
>JBBPYI010000273.1:0-6037 GCA_038200075.1 Mycobacteriales bacterium | reverse complement strand
GCCTGCAGAGCCTGGTCGTGCAGGCTCTTGAGGTCCTCCATCGACTGCTCCCCCGCCACCAGCTGGGTGGCGAAGGTGGTGGCGGTCTGCTCGTACTGCTGGGCCTTGGCCTCATCGCCCGCGGCCCGGGCCTGGTCGGCCAGCACGAGAGCCTGGCGGGCCGAGCCCTGCAGCTTCTCGACCTCGCTCATCTGACGGGCGAGCTTCATCTCCAGCTGACGCTGGTTGCCGATGACGGCGGCCGCCTGCTGCGTCAGCTTCTGGTGGGAGCGCTGCGCCTCCTCGATCGCCTGCTGGATCTGGATCTTGGGGTCGGCCTTCTCGTCGAGCTTGCCCGACAGCAGGGCCATGAAGTACTTCCAGCCACGGACGATGGGGTTGGCCATGGTGCGGTGCTCCTCGGATCGTGGGTCGGCAGGGACAGTCTGTCAGGCTCCGGCCTCAACCGGGCCAGCCGAGCAGGGAGCGGGCCGGGGCTGACTCGCCGGCGAGCAGAGCCGCCCCGTGCCGGGCCTGCTCGGGGGTCGCCGGCCACAGCAGCTGGCCGCTGAACCAGCGCAGCACCCCCTCGACGACGAGGACGTCGGCAGGGGTCCCGGCGGCGACGAGCAGCTCGACGACGGCCTGGCGAGCGAGCTCCCAGCCGCGGGCCTGGCCCTGTCGTAGCAGCGGAAGCAAGGCCAGCGGCTCGTCGGCGGACACCGCGCGCAACGCGGGGTCGGCGGCCAGCGCGGCGGCGGCCGCCTCGAGCGCCGCCTGCAGACCGCGTTGGCGGGCCACCTCGGTGCACGACTCGCCCAGCGCGGCGATCCTGCTCTCGACCAGTGCCGCGAGCAGGTCTGGCTTGGTCCGGAAGTGGTTGTACAGCGTTGCTTTCGCGACTCCGGCTGCGGTGGCGACATCGCCCATGGTCAGCTTGCGGACCCCGTCTCGCTGCACACAGGCGGCGGCCGCGGTCAGGATGGCCGTACGGGTGCGCAGCATCGCGTTGCCCGAGCGGGTGCGGGTGCCGGCGGCTCGCACCGGGGCATCGGACGCCGAGCTCACCGGTGGCACCGGGTGATCGTCAGGCGGCAGCGACGACGTCGCCCACCGGGCGGCGCACCGAGCGCAGCTCAGCAGTCGTGCTCTCCTGGCCGTCCAGTGCGGAGACCCCGACCGGCCCGAGCACCGGCGCAGGTTCGGGCTCGATGACCGAGAGCGTCTCGCTGACGTCGCGCAGGACGTCGGACAGGCGTACGCCCAGCGCCCGGCAGATGCTGGCCAGCAGCTCGGAGCTGGCCTCCTTCTGCCCGCGCTCGACCTCGCTCAGATAGCCCAGGGACACCCGCGCCGCCGAGGAGACCTCGCGCAGAGTGCGCTCCTGGCTCAGCCGGGTGGTGCGCAGGGCCTGGCCCAGCAGCGTGCGGAGCACCGCCATGTCACCACCTCCTCGTCCCGACCCAACCTACCCGCCCACGGTGATGTGCGCGCGCGGCGAGCCGTCGTCAGCGCAACTGCCGGCGCAGCAGGTCCAGTCCCGCGGTCACGGCGAGCAGCCGGACCCGGGCCCGGTCACCCGGCAGGCGCGTCGAGCGCACCACGGTGGCGTCCGGTCCAGCGACTGCCACGTGCAGGGTCCCGGGCGGGTGGCCCTCCTGCTCGTCGGGGCCGGCGACACCCGTCAATCCCAGGCCGTACGTCGCGCCGAGCCGCTGCCTGACGCCCTCGGCGAGCGACGCGGCCGTCTCGGGTGAGACCGCCCCGTGGGCGGCGATGACGGCAGGGTCGACGCCGGCCAGGGTGGTCTTGAGGTCGGTGGCGTAGACCTGCACGCCGCCGCGGAAGACGGCGCTGCTGCCGGCGACGTCGGTCAGCGCTGCTCCCACGAGCCCGGCGGTGAGCGACTCGGCGACCGCGACGGTCTGACCGACCGCGAGCAGGCGCCCCACGACGACGGCGGGCAGTGCGTCGCCGTCGCGTCCGAAGACGGTGTCGCCGAGCGCCTGAGCCAGCTGCTCGATCAGCGGCGCCAGGACTGCGTCGGCCTCGGCCTGCGTCGGGGCCACGGTGGTGAGGCGCACGCGCACGACCGCGCCGCCTGCCAGATATGCCAGGTCGACCCCGGACGGGACCGTGATGGTGCGCTCGACGACCTCCGCGACCTCGCTCTCCCCGCGACCCGCGCAGTGCAGGGTGCGGGTCAGCCCGACGCTCCCGCTGCGCCGGGACAGCTCGTCACGGGCGACGGCGAAGACGGCTGCGAGCTCGTGCGGCGGCCCGGGCATGGCGAAGACCAGCCGGCCCTGGACCTCCAGTCGAAGCCCGGGCGCGGTCCCGACCGGGTTGTCGAGAACGGTCGCGCCCACGGGCACGTCGGCCTGCTTGAGGACCGTCTCGGGCATGTCGAAGCCGTAGGCCCGGAACGCCTCCCGCAACCGCTCCTCGATCTCCGGGTGTCGGACCAGCTCGACACCCGCAACCTCGGCGAGCGCCTCACGCGTCAGGTCGTCGCTGGTGGGCCCGAGACCCCCTGTCACGACAACGATCTCGGCATCCTGCAAGGCCCGACGCAGCGCCGTGGCGATGTCACCGACCCGGTCGCCGACCATCGCCGAGTGCACCACCGGCGCCCCGGCGGCGGCCAGCTCAGCGCCGAGCCACGCGGCGTTGCCGTTGACGATGTCGCCGAGCAGCAGCTCGTCGCCGATCGCCAGGACCGCCGATCTCACCGCCTGGCTGCTTTGCGCTCGCGTTTCATGTCGGCTCGCGCCGACGTGCGCCGCAGGGTGATGGCCCGCACGACGTAGTCGACCCCGGTCACGACCGTCACCAGCACGGCCAGCGCCATCACCGGGGCGCGGGTCGAGGCGGCCAGACCGTCCAGCGGCAGGAGGTAGAGCCCGATCGCGACGCCCTGCAGCAGCGTCTTGAGCTTGCCGCCGCGGCTGGCCGGCATCACCCCGTGACGGATGACGACGAAGCGCAGTGCGGTCACGCCGACCTCGCGGATCACCACGACCGCCGTAACCCACCAGGGCAGCTCGCCTAGCAGCGACAGCCCAATCAGCGCGCCACCGGTCAGGGCCTTGTCGGCGATCGGGTCCATCAGCTTGCCGAAGGAGGTGACCAGCCCTCGGCTCCGGGCGATCTGACCGTCGATCCGGTCGGTGTAGGAGGCCAGGGCGAAGACCAGGGCCGCGCCGATGCGCCAGCCGTCGTCCTCGCCGTCACGTCCGAGCAGCAGCACCAGGAACACAGGCACCAGCGCCAACCGCAGGACGGTCAGGTAGTTGGCGATGTTCCAGGAGCTGACAGCAGCCGTCGGCGCGAGCGCGCCGGGTTCGCTCACGCGAGCGCAGGGACGGGCACGGGCAGCAGCTCGGCGACGAGGTCGACGCCGTGGGTGTCGACGATGCGGGCCCGGACGAGATCGCCGACACGGACGTCCCCGACGACGGTGGTGCTGCCGTCGACGTCAGGAGCCTGGCCAGCAGTGCGCCCCTCGGCCACCCCGTCAGCGACGGTGTCGATGAGGATCTCCACGACCTCCCCGATCCGCTCCTCGGCCCGCTGGGCGGAGAGCTCCTCGACCAGCTCGGTGATCCGGGCGACGCGGGCGTCGACGACCTGCTGCGGCAGGTGGTCGGGCAGCTGCTCGGCCTCGGTGCCGTCTTCGTCGGAGTAGCCGAAGACCCCCACCGCATCCAGGCGCGCAGCGGTCACGAAGCGCTCGAGCTCGGCGACGTCGTCCTCGGTCTCGCCGGGGACGCCGACGATGACGTTGCTGCGCACCGCTGCGGTCGGGTCGCCCGCGCGGATCTGGGCCAGCAGCGCCAGGAACGTCTCGGTGCTGCCGAAGCGCCGCATCCGGCGCAGCACGGTCGCCGAGGCGTGCTGGAAGCTCATGTCGAAGTACGGCGCCACGCCCGGCGTGCCGGTCAGCACCTCGACCAGACCGGGCCGCATCTCGGCCGGCTGCAGATAGCTCAGCCGCACCCGGTCGATGCCTTCGAGTGCCGCCAGCTCCGGCAGCAGCGTCTCCAGCAGACGCAGGTCGCCGAGGTCCTTGCCGTAGGAGGTGGAGTTCTCGCTCACCAGGACCAGCTCGCGCACGCCGTGCTGGGACAGCCAACGGGCCTCGGCCAGCACGTCGGACGGCCGGCGGCTGACGAAGGAGCCACGAAAGCTCGGGATCGCGCAGAACGCGCAACGCCGGTCGCACCCCGACGCCAGCTTGAGCGGCGCGACGGGGCTGTCGTCCAGGCGACGGCGTACGACGGTGGGACCGCCTGCGTGGCCAGGCAACCCGATGTCGATGACGCCGGGCTCCACCGCCTTGGCCCGCTCGACGGGGCTGATCGGAAGGAGCTTGCGACGGTCGCCGGGGGTGTGGCTGGGCAGCTGCTCGCCGCCGAGGACCCGGGCCAGGGAGTCGGGCAACGCGGCGTACGCATCAAAACCCAGGACGGCGTCGGCCTCTGGCAGCTGGTCGGCCAGCTGGGTGCCGTAGCGCTCGGCCAGGCAGCCGACCGCGACGACCTTGGCGCCGGTGTCGGAAGCCGCCAGGAGCGTGTCGATCGAGTCCTTCTTGGCGCTCTCGACGAAGCCGCAGGTGTTGACGACCACCACATCGGGGCTGTCGTCTGACAGCTCCCAACCAGCGGCCTCCAGCTGACCGGCGAGCTCCTCGGAGTCCGTCTCGTTGCGCGCGCAGCCCAGCGTCACCATCGACACACGGCGCGGGGAGGTCACCCCCGCAGTCTACGGGCGCGGCAGATGCCCCCGCGAAGGCCGCGCGGCTCACCCATTCGGCTCAAGGCGCGGGCCAATCCCGTCGATGCGCCACCGTGCCGCCCCCTCGGGAGACCTCCTCCGCCACGACCCGACTCGCGCTGGAGTACGTCCGCGAGCACCTGGGTGAGGAGGGCGTGCTAGCCGTCGTGGCTGCCGCCGACGTCCCTTACTCGGTCGAGCAGCTCAGCGAGCCGTCCCGCTGGGTCAGCTACGACACCCGCATCCGGCTGTTCGAGCAGGCCACGACCGCGGTCGGTCGGCCCGATGCGATGTTCGAGGTCGGGGCCAGCGCGCTGCGCAACGGGCTGAGCCCGACCGTCACGACGGTCCTTCGTCGGCTCGGCTCCCCTCGGCAGGTGTTTCGCACCCTGCCTCGCGCGGTCGGGAAGTTCTCCACGACCTCGACGATGCAGGTCCTGGACCTCGGCAGCAAGCACGCCACCATCCGGTACGAGCTGCACGAGGGCTACCAGCACTCGCGACTGGACTGCCTGTACGCGCAGGGCCTGTTCTCAGTGGTCCCCACGGTCTTCGGGCTGCCGGAGGCCCGGATCCTGCACGAGGAGTGCGAGTCCGACGGCTACCCGGCCTGCCTGTACACCGTGACCTGGGCCAGCCGGTCGAGGTGGCGCCACCGGGTCGAGCTCGAGGACCCGGAGCTCGCGGTGCTGCGGCTGCAGCTCGAAGCGCTGCACGCCGTCGCCACCGACCTCGTCAGCAGCGACCAGGTCGAGGAGGTGCTGCAGCGGATCACCGAGCGAGCCGCCTCCGCCGTGCTCGCGCCCGGCTACCTGCTCGCCGTCCACAGCCCGCACAGCGGCGAGCCGTGGGTCTTCAGCGCCGGGCTGGCTGCCGACCGCGCCAGGGAGCTCGCCGACCTGATGCTCGCCGGTCGTGATCTCGGGCCGTCCGCGGTCGTCGTCGACGTCGCCTCGACCCGCCGCCACCACGGCCGCCTCGCCGCGCTCAACGGCGAGGGCCTGACCGGCATGGCAGACGAGCAGCGGATGCTCGCGGTCTACGCCGGCCACGCCGCGGTCGCTCTGGACCTGCTCGTCGCCGTCGAGAGCAGCCGTCGTGGCGAGGAGCGCGCGACCGCGCTGCTCGGGCTGTCTCATCAGCTGGCCCGCGCCGAGAGCACGACCGCCGTGGCCGAGGTCGTCACCGCGGCGCTGCCGGGCATCGTCGGCTGCACCAGTGCAGGCCTGCTGCTGTGGGACCGCGCCCGCGGCGAGCTGCGGGCCGCGGCCGCCGAAGGACT
>JBBPYI010000272.1:0-3335 GCA_038200075.1 Mycobacteriales bacterium | reverse complement strand
CGCGCTGACCGACAAGTCCTACGACGCGACGATCCGTCTCGGCGCCACCACCGTCACCGACGACGCCGAGGGCGAGGTGCTCGAGGTGCGCGACGCCGCCGGCGTGAGCGACGACTCGATCGCGACCGCACTGCTCCCGCTGACCGGCGCGATCAGCCAGGTGCCGTCGTCGGTGTCGGCGATCAAGGTCGACGGCAAGAGGTCCTACGCCCGCGTCCGCGCCGGCGAGAGCGTCGAGCTGCGAGCGCGGGCCGTGACGGTCGCGCGCTTCGACGTCCTGACCCGGCGCGGCGACGAGCTCGACGTCACCGTGCAGTGCTCGACCGGCACCTACATCCGGGCGCTGGCCCGCGACCTCGGCGCCGCCCTCGGGGTCGGCGGCCACCTCACCGCGCTGCGGCGTACGCGGGTGGGGCCCTTCACCCTTGAGGCCGCGCGCACGTTGGAGCAGCTCGCCGAGCAGCTCGAGGTCGTGCCTCTGGACGCCGCCGTGGCGGCGAGCTTCCCCCGCCGCGAGCTGACGCAGGACGAGGCGACGGCGCTGTCCTACGGTCAGCGGCTCGCCGCCAGCGGCCGCCCCGGCACGCTCGGCGCCTTCGCCCCCGACGGGCGCTGCATGGCGCTGATCGAGGATGCCGGCGAGCGGGCCAAGCCGTCGGTGGTCTTCGCGCCCGCCTGAGGACGAGGTGCGCCCTGCCTGCGTCTTGCACCCGGGCAGGCGCCGACCGCCCGTGGCAGGCTGGCGGCGTGCAGCGCTGGAGAGGTGTGGAGAGCGCCCCGCCCGGGTGGGGTCGGTGCGTGGTGACGATCGGGGTCTTCGACGGGGTCCATCGGGGCCACCAGCTGATCATCGGCCGGGCCGTCGACCAGGCCCGGGCTCTGGGGGTGCCGGCCGTGGTGCTGACCTTCGACCCGCACCCGAGCGAGGTCGTACGCCCCGGCAGCCATCCGCCCATGTTGACCGGCCAGCACGCCAAGGCCGAGCTGCTCGAGGCCCTCGGGGTGGACGTGCTGTGCGTGCTGCCCTTCACAGCGGAGTTCAGCCGGCTGGGGCCCGATGAGTTCGTGCACGCCGTACTGGTGGAGCACCTGCACGCCCGCTCGGTCGTGGTGGGGGAGAACTTCCGCTACGGACACCGGGCGGCCGGCGACGTCACCGCGCTGACCGCCGCCGGCCGGCGCTTCGGCTTCACCGTCGACGGCGTGCCGCTCGAGGGCTCGGAGGAGACGACGTGGTCCTCGACCTACGTGCGCTCCTGCGTCGTGGCCGGTGACGTCCAGGGTGCGTCTGCGGCGCTCGGGCGCGACCACCGGGTCGACGGCGTGGTTGTCCGTGGGGACCAGCGCGGACGCGAGATCGGCTACCCCACCGCCAACCTCGAGCCGCTGCCGTGGAGCGCGGTACCGGCCGACGGGGTCTACGCCGGTCGGCTGGTCCGGCCCGGCGGCCAGCAGCTGCCCGCGGCGATCAGCATCGGCACCAACCCCACCTTCGCCGGACGCGAGCGTCGGGTCGAGGCGTACGTCCTGGACGCCCCACCCGGGCTCGACCTCTACGGCGAGCACGTCGCGCTGAGCTTCGCCGCGCGGCTGCGCGAGACGCTGACCTTCGACGGCATCGGGCCGCTGGTGGAGCAGATGGGGCGCGATGTCGCCCGTACGCGCGAGGTGCTGGGGCTTCACTCGTCCGGGTGAGCGGCGG
Organism: Mycobacteriales bacterium; assembly: GCA_038200075.1. Taxonomy (GTDB): domain Bacteria; phylum Actinomycetota; class Actinomycetes; order Mycobacteriales; family SCTD01; genus SCTD01. The sequence continues at coordinate 1,633 of JBBPYI010000272.1, read as the reverse complement.
CGGTCGGTCGGCGCCGATGCTTGGAGCACACCCGGGAGGCATCATGCGCAAGGTTCTCGTCGTCGACGACGACGCATCCGTTCGTCAGCTCGTGCGTGACGTGCTCGAGATCGAGGGCTACGCCGTCGACACCGTCGAGGACGGCGCGTCTGCGCTGCTGCACGTGGCCACCGACCGGCCCGATGTGGTCGTGCTCGACGTGATGATGCCCGGCCTGGACGGCCATGCGGTCCTGGCCCGGCTGCGTGAGCACGACGGGGGCCACGCCATGCTGCCGGTGGTCATGCTCACGGCGGCCGCCGACGACGCGCAGGCCTGGCGGGCCTGGAGCGGCGGGGTCGACTACTTCCTGGCCAAGCCGTTCGACGCCTGCGAGCTGCTGCGCTACCTCGACCACCTGTTCGGCGAGGCTCTCGCCAGCTGAACGGGGCCGGCCCGCGGCCTGCGCTGCTAGCCTGGTGACTCGCCGGCGCTGACCGGCGGTGTGTCTGTCTGCCCAGGTGTTGAAGCCTCTGGGCGCACACCTGTGACCGGAGGATCCCCGTGGCACTGACCACTGACCAGAAGAAGACGATCATGGCGGACTACGCCACGGTCGAGGGGGACACCGGTTCGCCGGAGGTGCAGGTCGCGATGCTCACCAAGCGCATCCAAGACCTCACCGAGCACCTCAAGACGCACAAGCACGACCACCACACCCGCCGCGGCCTGCTGGGCCTCGTCGGACGTCGTCGTCGGCTCCTGAAGTACTTGGAGAAGACCGACATCGGTCGCTACCGCGCGCTGATCGAGCGCCTGGGTCTGCGCCGCTAGACCGCACGACAGGGGAGTGCCTTCGGGCGCTCCCCTTCGTCGTCCGGCGCCCGTCGGACGACGCAGCCACGAGCCGGTCCTCCGACGGGGTCCTCGGGAGTGGCTGCCGGAGCACGACGCCCCGGCCGCCTCCACTGAGCACCGCGTCACCGGGGGCCCGGCCCGCAGTGAAGAGGAGAGCCCCCAATGACTGAGGGACAGCAGGGCGAGAGCAACGTCTACGGCAGCGAGTTCGCTGACGCCGTCATCGACAACGGCAGCGCGGGCCCCAAGCGCACCATCCGCTTCGAGACCGGCCGCCTCGCGCAGCAGGCCGCCGGCGCGGTCACGATCTACCTCGGCGACACGATGATCCTCACCGCCGCGACCGCCTCCAAGCGGCCGAAGGACAACCTGGACTTCTTCCCCCTGACGGTCGACGTCGAGGAGCGGATGTACGCCGCGGGCCGCATCCCCGGCTCGTTCTTCCGCCGCGAGGGCCGCCCGTCCGAGGACGCGATCCTGACCTGTCGCCTCACCGACCGCCCGCTGCGCCCGAGCTTCAAGAAGGGCCTGCGCAACGAGGTGCAGATCGTCTCGACGGTCCTGTCCCTTGACCCGAACCACCTCTACGACGTGCTGGCCATCAACTCGGCCGCCTGCTCGGTGCTGCTGTCCGGTCTGCCGTTCACCGGTCCGGTCGGCGCCACCCGCGTCGCCTGCGTCGCCGGCCAGTGGATCGCCTTCCCGACGATCGAGGAGCTGGAGGGCGCGACCTTCGACATGGTCGTCGCCGGCCGCCTGCTCGACGACGGCGACGTCGCGATCATGATGGTCGAGG
>JBBPYI010000271.1:0-3471 GCA_038200075.1 Mycobacteriales bacterium | reverse complement strand
CTGGTTGTAAAAGTTCTTCTCCCGCGAGCCCATCCCACCGACGTAGAGCGCGGCATACCAGGCGACCTGACGGGCGAGGGCCTGCGGGTCCTCCCCCACGACCAGCGGCATCGTCGGCACGACGTCGAAGCCCTCCATGGTCTTGCCGACCTTGGCGCGCCCGGCCTCGATGGAGGCCAGCGACTCCTTGGCGTAGTCGGGGCTGTAGAAGATTGCCAGCCAGCCGTCGAAGAGCTCGCCGGAGAGCTCAAGGTTCTTCGGGCCGACGGCCGCCAGGTACATCGGGATGTGCTCGCGTACCGGGTGGACGGTCAGCTGCAGGGCCTTGCCCGGGCCGTCGGGCAGCGGCAGGACGTAGTGCTGGCCGTCGTAGCGGACCTTCTGGCGGGACAGGGCGAGCTTGACGATGTCGCTGTACTCGCGGGTGCGGGCCAGCGGCTTGTCGAAGCGCACCCCGTGCCAGCCCTCCGACACCTGCGGCCCGGACACGCCGAGACCGAGCCGGAAGCGTCCGCCCGACAGCGTGTCGAGGGTGGCTGCCGTCATCGCGCAGTTGGCAGGGGTGCGACCGGGGATCTGGAAGATGGCCGAGCCGATGTCGATGTTCTTGGTCTGAGCGCCGACCCAGGCCAGCACCGTAGGGGCATCGGAGCCGTACGCCTCGGCGACCCAGGCCACGTCGTAGCCGAGGGTGTCGGCCTCCACCGCGAGAGCGAGGTTGTCGGCGTCGTTGCCGCCGCCCCAGTAGCCGAGGTTGATGCCGAGCTTCACGATGCGTCCCCTGTCCTAGGTGTGTCGCCGAACGTACCGCTGAGCCTGCCCACTAGCGTCTGCGGCGTGAAGCAGCGTCATCTCGGTCGCAGCGGCCTGATCGTGTCCCGGCTGGCGCTGGGCACGATGACCTGGGGCCGGGACACCGACGAGGACGACGCCGCGGCGCAGCTGGTCGCCTTCCGCGAGGCCGGCGGGACGCTGGTCGACACCGCCGACGTCTACGCCGGCGGCGAGAGCGAGCGGGTGCTGGGCCGGCTGCTGGCCGAGGTCGTCGAGCGCGACGAGATGGTCGTCGCGACGAAGGCGTACGGCGTGACCGGTCCGGGGCCGATGGGTCGCGGGACCTCGCGCGGGCACCTGCTGGCTGCTCTGGATGCCTCGTTGCGCCGGCTGCAGCTCGAACACGTCGACCTGTGGCAGCTGCACGCCTGGGACCCGGTTACCCCGTGGGAGGAGGCGATGGCGGCGATGGACACCGCGGTGAGCTCCGGGCGGGTCCGCTACGCGGGGGTGTCCAACTACGCCGGCTGGCAGCTCGCGACCACCGCCACGCACCAGCGGTCCTGGCCGGGCCGGGCTCCGCTGGTGTCGACCCAGGTGGAGTACTCGTTGCTGCAGCGCGGGGTGGAGCGCGAGGTCGTGCCGGCCGCGGCAGCCCTCGGGGTCGGGCTGCTGCCCTGGTCGCCGCTGGGCCGCGGGGTGCTGACCGGCAAGTACCGCAACGGCTCCCCCGCCGACAGCCGCGGCAAGTCCGCCCACTTCGCCGGCTTCGTGCAGCCCTATCTCGACGAGGCCGCGGGCTCGGTCGTCGACGCCGTGCTCACGGCCGCCGACGGGCTCGGGGTCTCACCCGTCGCCGTCGCCTTGGCCTGGGTCCGGGACCGCCCCGGCGTGGTCGCGCCGATCGTCGGTGCGCGGACAGCCGCGCAGCTGCAGGCCTCGCTCGCTGCCGAGGCCGTCGAGCTGCCCGCCGCGATCCGGTCGGCCCTGGACGACGTGTCGGCACCGCCGATCGGCTACCCCGAGCGCACGAGCTCCTGGACCTCCGAGGACCTGCAGGACTGACGATCCGGGCCGACCGGGCATGATGGTCGGCGTGGAGTACGAGTACCAGGCGGTGCAGATCCCCGCCCACACCGATCGAGACACCGCCCGGCAGATGCTGGCGATCCACGCCGAGTTCGGCGGTTGGGAGCTCGCGAAGCACCAGATCTGGGCTGACGGACGCCGTCGGGTGACCGTACGCCGACGGCTGCGGCCTGAGCCGCAGCCTCCCCTGGCGACCTGAGCAGGACTCTCCCGGTCCGGCTACAGCTCAGCGCCGATCGTCTCGTCCGGCCAGCGCACCTCGGCGACCAGGGCCTGCATCGTCAGGTCCAGCAGCGCGCTGCGGTCGGCTTCGGTGTAGCTCGCGTCGTGCAGGTGCCAGCAGCGCACCGTGCGGGTGTCCGGGTCGGCGACCAGCAGCTCCTCGACCCCGTGGGCGGCGTAGAAGTCGAGCTTCGCGAAGGTCTCGTCATGAGGTGACAGCACCTCCAGCACGATCGCCGCGGTGGGAACGTAGACCCGGTTCGCGCCGGACCGGTGCCAGCCGGCATCAGGCCCCCGGTAGTCGGTCGGCTCCCCCAGGTTGAACGAGTCGCCACCCCTCAACCCGGCGCGGCGAGCCCGCCCCTCGATCGCGAACACGATGTCGCTCTTGATCGCGCCGTGCCGGCTGTGCGCGAACGGCGCCATGACGTAGACCCCGTCCCACACCTCGTCCCAGCGGTCGAGGTCAAGCGCACATCGGCGCGCCAGCAGCGCCTCGACGTCGGGGTGCTCACCCAGGACCAGCGTCTTCATGCCCTGGGCCCTGCCAGGGCGCGACGGCTCGTGCGAGATGTCCACAGGGGAAGTTCAGCACTCGTCCAGGAAGCGGTCCAGTACCCGTACGCCGAAGGCCAACGAATCCAGTGGCACCCGCTCGTCGACACCGTGGAACATCCCGGAGAAGTCCAGATCCGACGGCAGGCGCAACGGGGAGAAGCCGAAGCAGCGCATCCCGAGCCGGCTGAAGTGCTTGGCGTCGGTGCCGCCCGACAGCATGTACGGCACGGCCCGCGCGCCGGGGTCGTGCGCCACCAGGCTGCGCTGCATCGCCTCCACCAGCGCCCCCTCGAACTCGGTCTCCAGGGCGATGTCGTAGTGGACGTACTCGCGGGCGATCTGCGGGCCGAGGACCTCGTCGAGCTCGCGCTCCCACTCGTCGGCGAAGCCGGGCAGGTAGCGCCCGTCAACCATCGCGTGGGCCGTACCGGGGATGACGTTGTGCTTGTAGCCGGCGTCCAGCATCGTCGGGGTCGCGGTGTTGCGCAGCGTGGCCCCGACGATCCGGGCCAGCGGGCCCAGGGCCGCGAGCGTGCCCTCCAGGTCATCGGCGTCGAGCTCGAGACCGAAGGCCCCGCCGACCTCGTCCAGGAACGCCCGGACCGTCGTGGTCATGTGCACCGGGAACTCGTGCCGGCCCAGCCGGGCCACCGCCTCGCACAGCGCCGTGACGGCGTTGTCGGTGTTGATCATGGAGCCATGACCGGCCGTCCCGGCAGCGGTCAGGCGCATCCACGCCATCCCCTTCTGCGCCGTCTCGATGCAGTACAGCCGCAGGTCGTCGTTCACGCTGAGGGAGAAGCCCCCGACCTCGCTGATCGCCTCGGT
>JBBPYI010000270.1:0-4474 GCA_038200075.1 Mycobacteriales bacterium | reverse complement strand
CCTGCGCGCGGGCCCAGGAGTTGTTGGCGTATCCCTTGGGGTTCCACAGGTCCGCCGCGTGCTCGGGTTGCAGCGCGCCGGTGGTGTCCCAGGCCCGGGCCAGGATCTGCACGGCGCCCAGCGACAGGTCTGCGTCTAAGCGCCAGTGCTGCCAGGTCCACGGCTCGTCGGGAGCATCCAGGTGCGCCTGCATCCAGGTGGCGCCGGCGTCGAGGGAGACGTCGACGCGGGCCACGGCGCGGTCCTGGCCGGCGTAGGCGTACCCCGTGATCGTCGTCGGGCCGGGCGCGATCCGCTGTCCGTTAGAGGGGAACAGAACCTCGCAGTTATGGGCGACCGGGCCCAGGGACAACCCGTCGTCGGGGCCGGCGCTGCTGGGATCGGCGTCGGGCGGCAGGAGCCGGTAGGCGGTCGCCTGGAAGTAGTTGTCCGACGGCTGAGTGGTCACGGTGATCCGGGACAGCCACTTCACACTGCGAGCCCCGACCCATCCCGGAACCACGACGCGCAGCGGCGCGCCATGGACGCGGGGTAGCGGCTCCCCGTTCATCGCCCAGGCCAGCAGCACCTCCGCAGACGTCGCCTTGGCCAACGGCACCGAGCCGCCGAAGGCCTGCGGCGGGTCAGCGAGGGAGGTGACGTCTGGCGCGGCGAAGCACACATGCGCGGCGCCGGCGGCCAGCCCGGCAGCCGCTAGGACGTCAGCCAGGCGCACCCCCGTCCACATGGCGGTCGAGGTGGCGCCGCCCTGCCAGGGATCCTCCCCAGGGATGTCCCGGACAGCGATCAGCCCCGAGCGCCGGTTGCCTGCGCACTGCAGGGTCGCGGACAGGGTGCGCTCGTCGAAGCGAGCCGCCAGATCGGCCAGCGACAGCTCCAGCGGCGTGTCCACCAGGCCGTCCACCACCAGGCGCCAAGCACCGGCATCGATATCGGGGACAGGGCCGTGGCTGCGGCTGTAGAAGGTGTCGTTGGCGGTCACCGGCTGCCCTGCCAGGGCGGCCAGCGGCGGCTCTGCGTTGTACGGGTCGCTCTCGTGCTCGAGCATGTCGTCCCGCTTGCCCCACAAGCTCATCGAGTCTCCCTGGCGTCATGACCACTTCATGAGGCGGTGGTCCACGATCACGGCCGGGTACGGCCCCGGCGTCACACTGACCACGTCGGCTAGGCCCTGCGTGGCCTGTCAGCGAGCGGGGGCAGGTACGGCGGCCAGTCCCCGACCCCCCACGCCCCGGCGGTCAGCCGCGACCCGACATCGCTCAGGCGGAGGCCTTCTCCGGGAAGCGCGTGAGCAGCGAGAGCGAGGCATGCGCGACGCCGAGCAGGACGAAGAACGTCACGGCCGCCTTGTCGCCGGCGAATCCGAGCACGAACGGCGCGATCACCAGCACGACAGCCAGCACGTAGTCGAGGGTCGCGTGCGCCGGCGCGGCGAGAGTCTTGGTCACCCCCACCGGGCTGCGCGTGATGACGGCCACCAGCAACACGATGACGCCAAGCGCGATGGAGGTCCACTTCGCGGCATCGCGCTCGAAGCTGAACAAGAAGGGCGCGGCGATCAGCAAGACAGCGGCGACGTACTCAATCGCGCTGTGGACGACCCAGGGGACCAAGCGGGCGAGACTCATGCAGGGATGGTGCCCCGTTGATGCGGAACGTACGCGCTGCAACCCCAACGACCTGCTGATGTGCCGTCCCGTGCTCGGGTGCGAACGACTGGGTCAGGGGCCGCCGGCAGGGCTGAACATGCGTCGGGGCAGGCATGGAGTGCGGGGACAGTGCAATATCGTCGACAGCTGGGAGCCGTCCGATGCCGAACTGGAACGGCCGATGGATGATCCCTCATGACGGCGGCTGGGCCGTGGCCAAGGAGTCGCGGGAGCGGGTCAGCGCCACGTTCGACACCCAGTCTGACGCCATCGACCGCGGCCGCGAGATCGTCCGCAATGCCGGGGGAGGGGAGCTGTTCGCCCTGTCCGAGGACGGCAAGACCCGCCAGAAGGACACCGTGGGCGCCGGCCAGGGCGATCCGAATCCCGCTCGCTAGGCTAGGGCGCATCACCGCTGGGCTCGTCGTCACGGCACCCTGATCTGGCCGGTCGCAACAGGCACCACCTGACCGGTGATCCGGGCGGCGACCACCCTGCCGTCCACAACGTCGACCTCTCCGCAGAGGTGCGAGGGCCTGCCCATCTCTACTCCTTGATGGACCTCGTAGCGGCCGCCGGTGTGCAAGCCGGCGGCGACCAGATGCACACCGAGCCCGAGTGCGGCCGAGCCGGTCGCGGGGTCCTCGTCGACCCCGGCTCCGTAGGCGAGCACCCGCACCCGTGCGGTGCTGTCGTCCCAGGCGTAGACGGACAGGCCGCCGAAGGACTCTGACGGTGAGATCGCTCGCAGGGCAGCAAGGTTCGGACGCAGGCGCTCGAGCGCGTCGGCCCGTACCGGCAGGAAGGTGAACGGGAGTCCGCAGCCGGCAGTGCGCACGTCGCCGTCACCGTCGGCCGCCGTGAGGCCCAGCGCCGCGAGCCACGGGGCCGGATCGCCGGCCGGCCCGCAGGTGGGCGCGCCACCGGTGAGGGTGACCGCGTCGGCGTTGATGGTCAGCGGCAGCAGGCCAGCACCGCACTCCTGCACCACGTCCCCTTGCGGCAGGATCCCGCGCTGGGCAAGCACCCAGGCTGCGCCGATCGACGGGTGGCCCGCGAACGGCAGCTCGACGCTCGGGGTGAAGATGCGCAGCCGGTAGTCGACGGCACCTTCAGCAGGCATCGGGAAAGCCGTCTCCGACAGGTTGAACTCGCGCGCGATCGCTTGCAGCTGCTCAGCAGCCAGCGCGTCGGCGCCGAGCACCACGGCCAGCGGGTTGCCGGTGAAGGCGGTGTCGGTGAAGACGTCGACGACCTCGTAGTCCAGTCGCTCGGTCACGGCATTCTCATGCCGCCGGCGAGGCGGCGCTGGACGGCGGCGGGGGCACCGGCGTGTCCGTCGGCGTCGCGCCCGGCACGTCGGCGTACGGGATGACCTGCAGCACGCCGGTGGCTTGTCCGGCCACGACCAGGTCGCCGTTGCGGGGATCGGTCGCGACGGTGTACGGCTGCTGCACCGTCGCGATGGTGCCTAGCGGCGTGGCGCCTGTGCGCAGCAAGCGGGTGTCGTAGACCAGCACCTGGTTGCGCGCCGACAACGTGACGTAGAGCCGGTGCCGGACTTGGTCGACGGCGAGCCCATATGGACGTCCTGCCGCTGGTAGTGACACCGAGTCGGCGAGCTCGGGCGTGATCTGCTCGATGAGCACGCGGCCGGCTTCGGTGTCGGCCACCGCCACTCGGCTGTCGTCGACGGTGACCAGATGCGTCAGCCCGGTGCCCAGGGCAGCGGCCGCGAGCTGCTGGGGCACGGCCGGGTCGTAGACCCGGATTCCGCCACCCCTGACATCGATGGCGACGGCATAGGGTCCGACACCGGTGACGCCACCTGGCTGACGCGGACCGGCCAGGCGGGTCGGCGCGCCGCCGCCGGACGGCAGGAAGTACATGCCGCCGCCGAGCTCGTCGGTGACGCCCACAACGCCGCCGGGCAGGGGGGCAGCATCGTGCGGGTTTCGGGTCAGCTTCTCCACGCGACGGGTGATCTCGCCGCTCGACGGATCGACGAACAGCAGCGTGTCGGCGCCCTCCAGGGGCACCAGCACCGGGCCCTCGGGCGCCTCGATCCCCAGATGACGTCCGGCCGACGGCAGCGGGACCCGCTGCCGGACAATGCCGGTGTCCAGGTCGACCAGGGCGAGGACGTTCGGGTCGCGTACCAGGACCGCCGCAACGCCCGAGGAGCTCACGACAACACCTTCCGCGCCGGCCCCGACCTGGATGAGCCGACCGGGTACCGGTCCGGTCACCGGCGGTGCCGTGGTCGGCTCGGTCGCCGACTGGTCGCTGCCGGACGTCGTCGAGCCACCATTGCCGCAGGCTGCGGACAAGAGCACCACAACAATTGTGACGGCACGGCGGCCGAGCAGGCGTCGTCGTCCAGACATGTCCCTGGTGCTGCCCCGTCACGCAGGGCCCACCCTTTGTCAAATGGCGGGACCTGCCGTTCGAAGTCGACAGCAGCCTGCCGACCAGACGTCTGAGCGCCCTGTCGCAGGGCATGACCACACGCAGCCTCTCCGAGGCTGACCACCCGTCGAGACAGCATCACCCGTTTCCGTGCGCGCTTCGCGCGCAGGGTGCTGATGCAGGATCGTCGGAGCGGCTCTATCGGCCCCACCTCCGGCACCGTCCGGACCACGTTGAACAGGAGCACCATGACCGACACCTACGACGTCATCGTCCTGGGAGCCGGCTCGACCGGCACGAACGTCGCCTGGTACGCCCGCGACAACAACCTGACCGTTGCGGTCCTGGAGCGCGAGCTGGTCGGCGGTGAGTGCTCGTACTGGGCGTGCATGCCCAGCAAGGCGCTGCTTGGTCCT
>JBBPYI010000269.1:0-11821 GCA_038200075.1 Mycobacteriales bacterium | reverse complement strand
TGGGGATCAGCTACGGCGGCAACGACCAGCCGACCGCGACGGCGATCATCGACTGGGGCGTGGTGATCCCGCTCTGGTTCATGGGCGGGCGCTCCACCCCGCCCGTCCCGACGGTCGTCCTCAGCCCGGCGCGCGACCGCTCGCTGGCCGATCATGTGACGGCGGGGCGGGTACTGGCCGAGGTCGCCGCGCAGTCCGGCAAGCGGGTCGCGCTGATCGCCAGTTGCGACCACGGCCACGGCCACCTGGCGAGCGAGCCAGCGCCCACGACAGCGACAGGACGGTGCGCGCGCGGGTGACGCCGACGTAGAGCAGCCGGCGCTCCTCCTCGATCGCGGCGGGGGTGTCGGCGTGCACCAGCGGCAGGGTCCCGTCGACCAGGCCGACCAGGAAGACCGCATCCCACTCGAGTCCCTTCGCGGCGTGCAACGACGCCAGCGTGACGCCCTCGACCGAGGGGGCGTGCTGGGCCGAAGCCCGTTCCTCGAGCTCGGTGACCAGCTCGCGCAGCCCGGCTGCCGGGTCGGTGACCGCGACGTCACCAGCCAGCCGGTGCAGGGCGGCGAGGGCCTCCCAGCGCTCACGGGTCGCGCCCGCGCCGGCAGGCGGGGCTTCGAGCTGCCAGCCCAGGCCGGCCCGCAGCACGTCTGCCACGAGGTCCGCCAGGCCGGTCGGGGCGTCGGTGTCGGCGGAGCGCCCGGCGCCGCGCAGCAGCAGGATCGCCTCCTTGACCTCCTTGCGGTCGAAGAAGCGCTCGCCCCCGCGCACCAGGTAGGGGACGCCGACGTCGGTCAGGGCCGCTTCGTACGCCGCGCTCTGCGCGTTGACCCGGTAGAGCACGGCGATCTCGCTGGCGGGGGTGCCCGCCTCGACCAGCTGGCGGCACCGGGCGGCGACCGCGGCAGCCTCGGCCGGCTCGTCGTCGTGCTCGGCGAAGACCGGGTCGGGCCCGGGCGGCTGCTGGGCGAGCAACTCCAGCCGGGCATGGCTGCTCGTGGCCTTGGCGATGACGCCGTTGGCGAGCCCGACGACCTGGGGGGTGGAGCGGTAGTCACGCACCAGTCGGACCTCGGTGGCGGCCGGGAACCGGCGCCGGAACTCCAGCAGGTAGGTAGGTGTCGCGCCGGTGAAGGAGTAGATCGTCTGGTGGGCGTCACCCACGACGCACAGGTCGTCGCGGCCGCCCAGCCAGGCGTCGAGCAGCCGCTGCTGCAGCGGCGTGACGTCCTGGTACTCATCGACCACGAAGGACCGGTAGCGGGACCGGAACTCCTCGGCGACTCCGGCGTGGTCCTCGAGCGAGCCGGCCGTCAGCAGCAGCAGGTCGTTGAAGTCCGCGACCCCCTGGGCCGACTTGAGCTGGACGAAGGCGTCGTAGACCTGCGCGACGACCGCCGCGTCGAAGGGCCCGTCGCGGCCGGTCCGCGTGGCCGCCGCGACGTAGTCCTCCGGACCGATCAGCGTGCTGGCCGCCCAGTCGAGCTCGGCGAGCAGGTCGCGGATCTCACTGGTGCCAGGCCGCAGCCGGGCCCGCGCGGCGGCGTTGGCCACCATGCCGAAGGTGTTGTCCAGCAGTCGGGGCGGCGGGCCGCCGACCACCCGGGGCCAGAAGTAGTTGAGCTGGCGCATCGCCGCACTGTGGAACGTGCGGGCCTGCACCCCACCGACACCCAGGGCGCGCAGCCGGGTGCGCATCTCGCCTGCCGCCCGGGCCGTGAAGGTCACGGCCAGCAGCGAGCCCGGCTGCACCGCGCCGGTCGCCACGGCGTACGCCGCCCTGTGCGTGATGGTGCGGGTCTTGCCGGTGCCGGCGCCGGCCAGGATGCAGACCGGGCCGGTGACAGCCGTGACGGCTGCCCGCTGCTCCGGGTCCAGCGCAGTCAGGATCTGGTCGGCCATCACCGACCCATCCTCCCAGGTGGTCGGCCCGGGAAGGCGTGGGACGTGCCGCCTGTTGACAACCGTGACCGCCCCGAACCGTCCTGACCCCGCCGAGGAGATCTCCGTGCCCGACCAGATGACCATCTACAGCACGCAGTGGTGCGGCTACTGCCACCGGCTGATGAAGCAGCTCGACCGGGAGGGCGTCGGCTACGACGTCGTCGACATCGAGAAGGACCCGTCGGCTGCGGACTACGTCATGAGCGTCAACGGCGGCAACCAGACCGTCCCGACGGTGGTCTTCCCGGACGGCTCGGCCATGACCAACCCCAGCCTCGCGCAGGTCAAGGAACGCCTTGCCGGTTGACATGACCGCGAGCGCGGCTGCCAGGGGTGATGATGGAGGCTTCGGCGGCTAGGTCCGCCGGAGCGCTTCGCCCCCCACCAGAGAGTCGTGCCGTGCCCCTGCCCCTTCCGCAGCACCCCGCCATCGATGCCGTGATGTCGACCGCCGCCTCTCTGCTCGGCATGGAGATCGTGTTCCTCGGCGGCTTGACGCAGGACACCTTCACCTTCGAGAAGGTCCGGGCCAGCGCCGAGTGGCCGGGTGTCCAGGAGGGCCGCAGCATCGACCGCTCGGCGTCGCTGTGCCACCGGCTGCTGGCCGGCGCGCCGTCCGCGACGTCCGACGCTGCCCACGACCCGGCGTACGCCGACGCTGCAGCGCGCATCGAGCTGGGGGTGCGCTCCTACGTCGGCGTGCCGATCCGCGACGCCGGCGGCACGGTGGTCGCGACGCTGTGTGGGATCGATCGCAGCGAGGTCGAGGTCGGCGACGACACGATTGAAGTGCTGACCCGGCTGGCTCAGGTGATCGCGGCCCATCTCGGTCCGCTCGTCGCCGAGGGCCTGGTCATCCGCCGGGCAGCCGAGGGTGGTTGGGCGGTCGGTGATCACGAGACAGGTGACCTGACCAGTGCGATGGTGCTGGCCGACCTGCTGGCCGCAGACCTGAGCCCCGGCTCGCGTCCGGCGAAGTCCGACGCCCCACTCGACGAGCTCGGTCAGCTGCGCATGTCTGTCACCCAGCTCGAGCACGCGCTGGCCGCACGGGTCGTCGTCGAGCAGGCCATCGGGGTGCTCAGCGAGCGTCAGCACAGCTCACCCCGGCAGGCCTTCGAGCGGCTGCGCAAGGTCGCCCGCTCCCGCGGTCGCAAGGTGCACGATCTGGCTCGCGAGATTGTCATGTCCTCGACCGACCCGGCGGTGCCGCTGCCGCCGGAGCTGGCCGGGCGGCGCTGAGCCCGACGCCCGGATTCGCGGCGCGTACGCCCGAGGCCTTGGCGGCCGAGCTCGTCTCGCTCATCGAGGCGCGGCCCGCGCGCCGGGTCGTGCTCGACGGAGTAGGCGCCGGTCCGTTGGCCGACTCCCTGGTCGCCGGACTTGCCGACGCCGGCCAGATCCCCGTCCGGGTGCGGGCGCAGGACTTCTGGCGACCGGCCGGTGAGCGCTTCGAGTGGGGCCGCGAGGACGAGCAGTCCTTCCGCGAGCGCTGGCTGGACGCCTCGGCGCTGGAGCGCGAGGTCCTTGGCCGCACCGACGGCCACTACCTGCCGGCCCTGTGGGACAGCGAGCACGACCGCTCCGCCCGGCGCTCCCGGCAGCCGCTGTCCGAACGGGCGGTGCTGCTCGTGGACGGCGTGCTGCTGCTGAACCGCGGTCTGAGCGCGGACCTCGTGGTGCACGTGGCGTTGTCGCCTGCCGCCCTGCTGCGCCGCGGTGTCCCCGCCTGGCAGCTGCCGGCTTTCGCCGCCTACGACGAGCAGGTGCACCCCGGCGAGCGCTGCGACGTGCTCGTGCGGGCCGAGGACCCGCTGCGCCCGGCCGTACGCCTGGTAGGGCCCCGCTAGTCACTTCGGACGTGGTTGACCGTCCCTTGTGACGAGGTGTGCACATGTTGACACCGCGACCGCCGATCGTGACGCATGATGGGCCTGGGTGGCCGCCATGTCGCAGACCGGCAGCACGCAACAGCCGATGCGCTCGGGTGGCGGGGGTCCCTGTGCCACCGCAACGCCGCGCTGCCTATGACCACTGACCTGTGCCCCGTCCACTGCCCTGCCCTGCACCCGGAGACAGATCTATGAAAACCGTGGAGCTCAAGCGCGCCCCGCTCGCCCAAGACAGCATCGCTGACGTCGGGCCCACTGCGCAGACCCGCCTGATCGAGGACTGCCGGCAGGGCCTAGTCCGTCCGCCGAGTCGATGACGAGCAACCTGATGTTCGCAGACCAGGCGATGGACCTGCACGATCCGCTCGCCGCTCTGCTGATCGAGAACTCCTCGGTCGACAGCCAGCTCGTTCTCGCCCGGCTGGAGGCCGAGCTTCCGGGTGCGCAGGTCACGACATGCGTCACGCTGCAGCAGGCGCGCGAGCATCTGACCCAGGGGGCGTACGACGTCGTCGTCACCGACTTGGTGCTGCCCGACGGCGAGGGCATGGAGGTGGTGCAGGAGGTGCTTGCACACCTGGGTGGCGCCGCTCTGGTGGTGCTGACCGGCACGGACGACAGCCGCTTGGCGCTGGCAGCCCTGTCCGGCGGCGCGCAGGACTACCTGGTCAAGGGTCGCGACGGCGGGCCGCGGCTCGCGATCGCGATCCTGCACGCCGTGCAGCGCAAGCGGGCCGAGCAGGCGTCGCGCTCCTCCCTGCAGTTCGCGCAAGGAGTGCTCGACGCCCTGGAGAGCGCGACGTGTGCCGTCGACGCCGGGGGTCGGCTGGTCGCCGTCAATGAGGCATGGCGGGCGTTCGCTGTCGCTGGCGGGGGGACCTACGAGCGCTGCGGCGTCGGTGCGAACTACTTCGACGGCTGCGCAAGTGATGTGGAGTCAGACCCCGGCGCAGCCCAGGGCCGAGAGGTCGCGGCGGCCCTGCGGGAGGTCCTGGCCGGACGCTGCAAGCGCTTCCGGATGGAGTACGCCTGCCACTCTCCCACCGACCAGCAGTGGTTCAGCGTGCGCATCTCCCCGACGCTGATCAACGGCGAACCGGGTGCGGTCATCATGCACGTCGAGGTCACCGACATGCGGCATGCGCAGGAGGCGCTCTCGCACCAGGCGCTGCACGACGCACTGACGAACCTGCCCAACCGCACCCTGCTGCTCGACAGGCTGGACAAGGCCCTCGAGGACGGCGCCCGCAGAGGCAGCGGCGCGGCGGTGGCCTTCATCGACCTTGACCACTTCAAGCGCGTCAACGACAGCCTGGGGCACCCGGCCGGGGACCTGCTGCTAGCGCAGGTGGCCAGCCGGCTGTCCCAGGCCGTGCGGCCCGGAGACACCGTGGCCCGGTTCTCGGGCGACGAGTTCGTCGTGGTCTGGCGCGACCTGCACAGCGTGCACGAGGCCGAGCTGCTCAGCGCTCGGCTGATGCAGACCTTGTCCGTCCCCTTCCAGCTCAACGGGACGCCGGTCACGGTTTCGGCCAGCATCGGCGTGTCCGTCGGCTGCCTGCCGCAGACCCCGGATGAGCTGCTGCTCGCTGCCGACGCCGTGATGTACGACGCCAAAGCGCATGGACGGGGCCGCGTCCGGGTCTTCAGCAGTGACCTGCGCGAGGGCGTCGAGCAGCGCATGGCCACGGAAGTCGGTCTGCGCCAGGCGCTTGCGCGCGACGAGCTGGTCCTGCACTACCAGCCGGTGGTGGACCTGACGTCGGGTCGAGCGGTCGGCGTCGAGGCTCTGGTGCGCTGGCAGCACCCTCGCGACGGCCTGATCGGTCCGGACCGCTTCATCCCTGTCGCGGAGGCCAGCGGGTTGATCGTGCCGCTCGGCCGGTGGGTGCTGCAGAGGGCCTGCCGGGATGCAGCCTCCTGGTCGGGCCCCCTCGCGGGCCTGGACGTGGCCGTCAACCTGTCCGTACGCCAGCTCACGCAACCCGACGTGCTGCGCCATGTGCGCGACGCGCTGGCGACCAGCGGCCTGGCGCCTGAGCGGTTGCTGCTCGAGGTGACGGAGTCGGCGGTCATGGAGGACGCCGAGGCCGCCGGGCTCGCGCTCGAGGGACTCGCCTCACTGGGCGTGCGCATCGCCATCGACGACTTCGGGACCGGCTACAGCTCCCTGCTCTACCTGCGTCGCTACCCGATCAGCGTGCTCAAGCTCGACCGGGCCTTCGTGTCCGGCATCGGTGTCAGCGCCGACGACGACGCGATCTGCAGCAGCGTCGTGAGCCTGGCTCACGCGGTCTCGGCGACCTCGATCGCCGAAGGCGTCGAAACCCTCGAGCAGTACGCCGCGTTGCGCGCCCTGGGCTGCCAGCTGGCGCAGGGCTTCCTGTGGTCACCGGCGGTGCCGCTGGATCAGCTCGCGGCGGCGGTAACGGGGCTGGCGGGCATCACGGTGCCGAGATCGGCTTCTCGGAGCCGCATCGCAGTGCAGCGTGCGGACGTCAGGGTGTCTGCGCGCATCCAGCAGCTGCACGGCGCAGGAGCGTCACTGCACACCATTGCCGCGGCGCTGAACCGCGAGGGTGCCGTCAACCCTGCCGGCGTGCGGTGGCACGCCCATGCGGTGGCCCGCGTCGTCGCGGCCGAGGGGCCGGCTAGCGCTCGGCGACCCACCGGCTGATCAGCAGCCAGGCGATCGAGACCGGCGAGGGGAGCTGGACCGGTCCGCCGCCTGCGCCCCACGTACCGGCGGAACGCAGCTCCTCACGGGTGCACCACCGCGCCTCTTCCAGCTCGCCGTCGGCGGGGACCGGCACGGCGTCGGGATCGCAGCGGGCGGTGAAGCCCAGCATCAGGCTGGAGGGGAACGGCCAAGGCTGGCTGTCGACGTAGTTCACGTCCCAGCAAGCGATCCCGGTCTCCTCGGCCACCTCGCGTACGACTGCCTGCTCGGCGCTCTCACCCGGCTCGACAAAACCGGCGAGCGTCGAGAAGCGGCCGGGCGGCCAGACCGCCTGGCGCCCGAGCACACAGCGCTCCCCACCGTCGTGCACGAGCATGATGACCGCTGGGTCGGTGCGCGGGAAGTGATCGCTGCCGTCCTCGACACAGCGCCGGACCGTGCCGCCACGCACGGGCTCGGTCGGGGCGCCGCACCGTGGGCCCCGACGGTGGGTGCTGTGCCAGTTGTCCAGTCCTACAGCATGACTCAGCAGACCGGCGTCGCGGTCGTCGAGCACTGCGCCGATCTCGCGCAGGCTCATGCTGCGGGCGCCCAGCCGCCGCCCGATCGGAGCGCTGACGGCGAAGACCGGGCCGTCGGCGTCGCGACCGAGGTAGAACCGCTCGCCGTCCGGTGCGTCGGCGCTGTCCAGCAGCACCAGCCGCGGTCGGTCGTCCTCGACCACCAGCGCCTGGGTGTGGTGCACGACCAGGACCCGGGCGTCCTGCCACGCCAACTCCAGCGCGGCCGGGTCATCACGGGTGGCGGCGTCGCGGTCGACCGTCGCGCGAGACAGGGCCGGGCGCGACGGTCCGGCGCTCACGCCAGCTCGAGGTCGATCAGGGTCCGCAGCGGCGCCTCGATCTGCGCGACGTCACCGACCAGCACCGTGGTCAACGACGCCGGGGCCAGATAACGGGCGGCCGCAGCCAGGGCATCCTCGACGGTCACGGCAGCCAGGCGTACGGGGTAGTCCTTCAGCCACTCGACCCCCAGGCCGGCACCGGCGAGCTGGGACAGGGTGCTGGCAAGCCCCGCCTGCGTGGAGGTCGACAGCGCCAGCGAGCCGATGGCGTAGCGCCGGGCCTGGTCGAGCTCGGCCTGCGTCACCGGCAGGGTCGCGACCCGGCCCAGCTCGTAGACGGTCTCGAGCAGAGCCGGCGCCGTGGTCGGCGTCGAGACGTCGGCGGCGACCGTCACCCTGGACCCGGCAGGCGGGTGCTCCACCTGCGAGTGCGGGCTGTAGGTGTAGCCCTTGTCCTCGCGCAGGTTGGCCACCCAGCGAGAGGAGAAGTACCCCCCGAAGACCAGGTTGACCAGCCCGAACGCCGAGGAGTCCGGGTCGGTGCGCGCGGGCGCCGGGCCGGACATCAGCATCGTGGTCTGCACCGCACCGGGCCGGTCGAGCAGCAGCGCCGGGCGATGCGGCAGGTCCGGGAGATCGGGGGTGCGGGCGGCCTTGGTCGTCGCGGTCCAGCCCGACATCGCCTTCTCTACGAGGGAGAGCGCGCGAGCCGGCGTGAGGTCACCGACGATGGTCAGGACACTGCCGGCCGGGGCGATCCGCTTGTCGTGCAGCGAGCGCAGCTGGGAGGCCTTGACGTCCGAGACCTCCTGCGCCGTAGGGATCTCCCGGCCGTACGGGTGCTCGCCGTACATCCTGGTCAGCAGCGCCTCACGGGCCACGACCGCCGCCTGGCTGCGGTAGATGGCCAGCTCCTGCACGAGCCGGTCCCGCTCGCCGATGACCTCGCGCTTGGGGTAGGCAGCGCCGGTGAGCACCTCGGCCAGCACCTCCAGCAGCCCGGGCAGGCCGGACACCAGGACCGAGGCGCCGAAGCCGAGGCGGTCGGCGTCGGTGCTCGCCGAGAGCTGGCCGCCGAGGGCCTGCACGTCGGCGGCAAGCTGCGCGGCGGACCGGCGGTCGGTGCCGGACAGCAGCGTGTCGCCGAGCAGCTGTGCCTGGGCGGTGTGGGCGCGGCCGCCTCGTCCGCTGGGCCCGGCGAACGGCACCCGCAGCCTGACCTCGGCCAGCGGCACGCCGGGGCGCCGGACGGCCAGCACCTTGAGCCCGTTGTCCAGGATCGTCTCGGCAACGCTGGGGAGCTTGACGGCGCGGGCCTTGGCCAACGCAGGGACGGGACGGGCGTCGGAGCCGGTGGTCATGAGGCCTTCCCGGGGCGCAGCTCGAGCACGGTCGCGGTCTGGGGGGTGAGGGTGGCGGCGGCGGCCTGCACCGCGTCAGCGGTCACCGATCGCAGCAGTCCGGGCAGCTCGTTGACCAGCTCGGCGCGGGCGCGCTGCTGCTCGAAGACCGCCATCGTGGTGGCCCGGCCGAGCACGGAGTCGACGTCGCGCAGATAGCGCGCGGTCATGCGCGCGATGGTGCGCTCGAGCTCGCCGGGCGTGAGCCCGTCTGCGGCCAGGCGGGCAAGCTCCTGCTCGACGGTGGCGATCACGACGTCGACAGGCGTCTGCTCGGGATGATGGACCTCGAGCAGGAACGGCGTGGGATCGCGCGCGTCGAGCGGGTCGCCGAGCAGCCCGAGATAGCCGCTGATGCTCGTGGCCGTGCTGTCCTGCAGCAGCATCCGGTCCTGCAACCGGGACGCGTCACCGTCGGTCAGGACCTCGGCGAGCACGACGTACGGCAGAGAGCCGTCGAGGTCGGCCGGGTCCGGCACCCGCCAGGCCATCGCGACGGCCGGCGCAGGTGCGAGCTCGTCGTACTCCACCGCACGGCGCTGCTCGGTCGGCCAGGGCTCGGAGAACGACGGGCGGGCCGGCACCTCACGGGCGGGGATGTCCCCGAAGTGCTGCTCGGCCCAGGCCAGCACCTGCTCCGGGTCGACGTCGCCGGCGACCGACAGCACGGCGTTGCCCGGGGCGTAGTAGCGCCCGAAGAAGCCGCGGGCGTCCTCCAGGGTGGAGCTCTCCAGGTCCACGAAGTCGCCGTAGCCGTTGTGGCTGTTGGCGAAGTCGTCGAACAGCACCGTCGGGATCAGCAGCCACGGGAAGCCGCCGTACGGCCGGTTGAGGACGTTGACGCGGATCTCGTTCTGCACCACGGCGATCTGGTTGTCGAGGTTGTCCTGGGTGACCGCGACGCTGCGCATCCGGTCGGCCTCCAGGAACAGCGCCAGCTCGGTGGCGCTGCTCGGCATGACCTCGTAGTAGTTGGTGTAGTCGACGTGGGTGGAGCCGTTCAGGGTGCCGCCGTTGCCCTGCACGTAGGTGAAGTGCTCGGTCTTGCCCAGACTGGCCGACCCCTGGAACATCAGGTGCTCGAACAGGTGCGCGAAGCCCGTGCGGCCCTCCGGCTCGCTGCGCATCCCCACGTCGTAGTAGACGGCGACCGCCACGACCGGGCTGGCCGGGTCGGGGCTGATGACGATCCGCAGCCCGTTGGCCAGCGCACCGCGTACGACGGCGTAGGACGGGCTCGCGGCGGTGGGGCTCGACCGGCGGGGGGCAGGGGCCTTGCGGGTGGCTGCTGGCACGGCCTGACGCTAGTACGCCGCCGCCGGTGGGGCAGGCTGCGCTGCACTGACCACCCCGACGAGGAGCCCACGATGACCGTCTCCGCCGACCTGTCCAAGTACCTCGACAAGGCTTTCGAGTCCTCGACCCTCGAGGAGGTCCTGGCCGCGCCCGTCAGCGCGCTGGCCGGGGTCACCGAGGACGACGCCGAGGCGCTCAAGCGGGCTTTCCGGATCCGCACCGTCGGGGACCTGGGCAAGAACAAGTACTTCGCCGCCGCGCAGGCGATGGTGGCGCTCACCAGATGATGTGACGCAGGCAACCCGCTTGCAGGAGTTAGCACGCCAGCAAGCGGGCATCGGTAGCAGGGTCGCCAGAGCAGGCGGCCCGCCACCGACAGGAGCACCGCATGGCCGAGAACACCGCTGACGAGGCGAAGAGGGGCCTACTCGGCTCCCTGACCGGCAAGGCCAAGGAGGTCGCCGGGGCCTTTACCGGCAACGACTCGCTGGCCGCCGAGGGTCAGCTGCAGCAGGCCGAGGCGCAGGCGCGCCGCGATGCCAGCGCCCGCGAGGCCGTCGCCGAGGTTCAGGCTCGCGAGGCGGCCCAGGACCTGACCGCGTCGCAGGCTGCTGCGGACCAGGAGCGCCAGGTCGTCGCGGCCCAGCAGGACGCGCAGGTCGACGCCGCCCGCGCAGCGGCCACGGTGAAGGCGGATGCCGTCGAGACCGACGTCGCGCGTCAGCAGCTCGTCGGGACCGCTGTGGCCGAGGCCCAGGCCGACGCCGACGAGCGCCAGGCCCGCGCCGAGGCCGCTCAGCAGTCGCAGGACGCCGCCCGGCACGCCGCGGCAGCCGAGCGCGAGCACTCCGCCGGTGTCGCCGAAGCGCGTGACGCTGAGGCCGCGGCCGCCCGGGCCCGCGCCGAGGCCGACCGGCTGGCCGGCACCGCCGGCCTACCCGACTGACGCACCGTCCCCCACCATCCGCTTTGTCCTGAGGAGAACCCATGAACATGACCACCCTGCCCAAGAAGGCCGCGTCACTCGAGTACTCGCTGCTGCGGCTGCCCGCGACCCTGATCGAGACGCAGCTCGTCGTGCGTTTCCTAGCCGATGACTCCGCGCTGCGTCTGAGCTTCGAGCGAGCCCTGGGCTCGGTCGACGAGAAGGCCGGGCGCCTGCTGGGCGACCAGGCCCTGACCGTCCGAGGGACCGCGCTTCGCCGCCGCACCGAGGTGCTGGCCGAGGCCGCCGAGCTCGAGGAGCAGGCCGCTCAGCGCAAGGCCGAGGCGGACGCCGATCTGGAGCGCGAGAGCAAGCGCATCGCGGCCGAGCGCACGAAGGCTGAGAAGACCCGCCGTGATGGCGTGAAGCAGGCGGCCGCCGCCGAGCAGGAGGCCAAGCGCAAGGTGGCAGATGCCGCAAAGGCTAAGGAGGCGGCCGAGAAGCGCCGCATCGCCGACGAGGCGCGGGCCCGCGTCGAGGCGGCCACGGCCAAGGCCGCGGCTGCCGAGGCCCGCATCAACACCATGGAGCAGGCAGCGACCGCGGCTCCCAAGGAGCAGCTGTCGCAGGCTGTGCAGGAGAAGGCGAACGCCGACGAGCAGCGCGCCACAGCCGAGACCCTGGCCGGGCTCGCCGAGGCCGAGAAGGACAGCCGCACCAGCTGATCGCACCGTTGCCGCGGCCCGTACCCCTGGGGTACGGGCCGCTGCCGTGTCCGGCCGGTGGTCGCGGCTCATCCGACCCAGGCGCTGGCACCTGACACGCCGGCGGGTCAGGTGCCAC
>JBBPYI010000268.1:0-9655 GCA_038200075.1 Mycobacteriales bacterium | reverse complement strand
TGATCGTGCTGACGGCCATGTCTGCTCCTAAGATTCGCGTCGTACACACCCATAGGGGTATGACGAGTTCCGACGCGACACTACACAGGTACCCCTGGGGGTACCAAGAAGGGAGTGTGATGAGCGCACAGCCAGTCGTCGTGATCGGCGGTGGCCACAACGGCCTGGTCGCGGCCTGCTATCTCGCCAAGGAGGGCAAGCGCGTCCTTGTGCTCGAGGCCGCCGACAAGCCTGGCGGTGGCTCCCGAACCGACGAGACCATCCCGGACCATCTGTTCAACACCCACGCGGCCGCCCACAACATCATCAACATGACCCGCATCCCAGCCGAGCTGGACCTTGCAGGTGCGGGGCTGGAGTACCTGCCGATGGACCCGTTCGCGACCGGGTTCTTCCGGGACGGCCGGGTGGTGCGCTTCCATCGAGACCTCGACCAGACGGTCGCCTCGATCGCCGAGCACAGCCGGGCCGACGCCGAGGCCTACCGGGCCTTCATGTACCGGGCGATCCCGTTGGTGAAGACGGCCGTCACGGGCTTGGAGAGCGGCTCTACTCCGGGCGGCGTGCTGAAGGCCGCTGCCAACAAGATCGGTCCGCTGCTCCAGGGCGTCAAGCGCGCCGGCGGACCGCTGGGACTGATGCATGACCTTGTCGCGCCGTACGGCTCGCTGCTCGAGACCGCGCTGCCTAGCGACCTCACCCGGGCGCCGATCGCGTCGTTCGCCAGTCACTCCTCAGCCGGCCCGCACGCCCCCGGCGGGTCGTTCTACGTCTTCTGGCAGGCCGCCTACCACCTGTTCGGGCAATGGCATCCGCGCGGCGGCTCCCAGTCGCTGACCACCGCGCTGATCCACCGGCTCGAAGGCTGGGGAGGCGAGGTCCGCACCGGCGCTGTCGTCGAACGGATCGATGCAAGCGGGGGTACGGCCCGGGCCGTCGTCCTAGAGGGTGGGGAGCGGATCGAGGCGTCCGCCGTGGTCACAGCGGTCGACGTGCAGACCGCCCTGCTCGACCTGTTGGACCCGCCGCTGGCCGGACGGGACGGCGCCGAGCTCAAGGCCGCCCACCGTGGCAACGCTGTGCAGATGCTCGTGCACCTTGCGACCGACAAGCTCCCGCCCTACCCCAACGCCCGCCCCGGCGACTGGAACGGCCTGCAGTCCCATGTCGACACCCTCGACGAGTTGCGCCGCGGGTTCCTGTCCGCCGAGGGCCGGCGGCTGCCGGACCCGGTGTCGACCTACTGCTTCACGCCGTCGGTCTACGACGACTCGCTCGCGCCGCCTGGCAAGCACACGGTCTACCTGGCCTGTCCGTGCGCGCCGTACGACGTCGAGGGCGGGTGGGAGGACCAGCAGGAGGCCTTCGCCGACGCGATGATCGCGCAGGTCGAGGCGCACGCTCCGGGCTTCACCGCCAGCATCACCGACCGGCACATCCGCACACCGACGTTCATGGCCCACGAGCTGCGCTGGCCCGGCGCGCACCCGATGCAGCTCGACATCAGCCTGGACCAGCTGGCGTTCATGCGTCCGACCCGCCGGCTGTCCGGCCATACCGTCCCGGGCGTCGCCGGGCTCTACACCTGCGGCGCCTCGACCGCCCCGGTCGGCGGGATCGCCGGCAGCAGCGGTAAAGCCGCGGCGCTGGAGCTGCTCAAGGCTCAGCCGTGAGCATCACCACCCGACGCTTCGCGCTGTCCAAGGCGGAGTACGCCACGACCGCCGTCGCGGCGGTGGTGTCGAGCGCGGCGTACGTCACCGGCGGGTTTCCCTACCTGGCGCGGGGAGTCGTCGGAGACCTCGCCGGCTTCCTCGTGCTGGGCGCGGTGGGTCTGGCCGTTCGCGCTCGCGTGCGACACGAGGCGGCCGTCTGCCTGACCCTGATCGGCGCGGTGCTGCTCGTCGATCCCGACTGGCCTCTGAGGCTCGCCGAGCCCGCCTGGTGGGCGCTGTTCAGTGCGGGGCTGGTGGTCTACGTCCTCGTCCGCCGACGGATCTGCGACTGACGGGACGCGCCGACCGGGCGAACGACAACGGCGCGCAGGGACTCATTGGCTCTTCGCCAGCCGGCCTGTGACGGTGTGCACGTACCCCCAGGGGTAGCCTGTGCGAACCACGACACGAGGAGGCAGTCATGGCCGTCGAGGTCAGCATCGACCAGCTCAAGCAGGCCCGTCAGGACGGCGCGGTGGTTGTCGACGTCCGCAACGACGACGAGTACGCCGCGGGGCACGTCTCCGGCGCACGGTCCCTGCCGCTGCCTGAGGTCGAGGCCAGGATGCAGGAGCTTCCCCAGGACCAGACCGTCTACCTCATCTGCCAAGGCGGCGGCCGCAGCGGCAAGGCAGCTGACCTGCTCGGCGGGGCGGGCTATGACGTGCGGTCGGTCGCCGGCGGGACCAGCGCCTGGGTCGAGGCTGGTGGCGAGGTCACGACCGGCTCCGGTCAGGGCTGACATGCAGCTCGAGGACGACGCGGTGAAGACCGCGGTCAACCGGCTCAGACGGGCCGAGGGCCAGATCGCCGGTGTAATCCGCATGCTCGAGTCCGGGAGGGACTGCGAGGACGTCGTCACGCAGCTGGCCGCCGTCTCGCGAGCGCTGGACAAGGCGGGCTTCAGCATCGTGGCCAGCGGCCTGCGCCAGTGCCTGGCCCCCGAGAACGCCGATCATGCCGTCGTGGACACCGCCAAGCTGGAGAAGCTCTTCCTGTCCCTGGCCTGACACATGGGGTAGACCCCGAGGTGCGCAGCCCGCAACGGGCTGTCCGAAGGAGGTCGTCATGGGTCTTGTCATCGTGCTTGTCGTGCTCGCGGTGCTGTTCGGCGTCATCGGGCTCGTCGTGTCGGCGCTGAAGTGGTTGCTGATCATCGCGCTCGGGCTGCTCGCGTTCGGCGTGGTCCGCGGCATCGCCGCCCGCAAGAGCTCGGCCTGACGTAACGGCCGGCAGCGCCCGCCGGTGACACAGGGCCCACGCTCGGTGGGGCGGAAGGCTCAGCCGAGGTAGATCATCTCCGACCGGCCGGCGGCCACCTCGGTCAGGATGACGTCGAGGCCCCGCAGCACGCCGCCGACGTCCCGCACCTGCTGCTCGGACACCTCACGGGAGCCCACGCAGGAGGGTCAAAGACTCACGAGGTAGGCAGCCGAAGGCTCCAGGGCCCGTTCCCGCAGGGCCCGCCCGGCGGGGGTGTCGGCCACCCCGTCGGGCCTGGCCAGGCGTACGGCGTCACCGGCCAGTCGCACCTCCGCCTCCAGGCCTGAGCGGGCTGCGACGGCCGCGAAGTGATACGCCTGCCCCGCCGGACCCGGGTCAGTGCGAGGGTCTGCTGTGGTGAAGAAGATCAGCCGACGACGTCCTGTCACGCGGCGTGGGCGGGCTCGTCGACCTGCTGCGGCCGCAGCTCCCAGGCGCCCCAGCCGATCAGCAGGACAGCGAGGACAGTGGTGAGGGCGCTGTCCACGAGTGACGAGACGTACATCGTGCCGCCGATGAACAGCACCGGCAGCGCGAGGCTCATCGGGGTGATGCGGTACCAACCGCGCTGGGCTAGCAGGGCAGCGACCAGCAGCCCGGCGCCCAGGCACAGGTAGAACATGCCGGCGAACTGGGTGTCGGCGTACTGCACCGTCATCGGGGCCAGACCCCAGCCGGCTAGCACGACCCCTGGGCCGAGCAGCACCCCCCGCTTGCCCGACAGCAGGCCGGCGACGATGTAGGCCAGGCCGGTCAGGACGGGCACCCAGCCGCGGGTGGGCAGCGAGCCGACGGGCTGCAGCAGCACCAGGACGAGCAGGCCGCCCACCATCAGCGGGACGCCCCGCTTGGCGCGTGAGGACATCGACTCCTGGCTGCCTTCGTTGGTGGTGCTCGCGCTGCGGCTCTCAACGGTGGTCATCAGCTGACTCCTTCGCGTCGCGTCGTTGCGGCCCAGGCAATGGTGCTCGATGCGACAGTCTGCACCCGGTGCCCGGTTCGTCGCTAAGTGCGCTGAGCAGCTAGCTGCATCGACAGCAGGGTGTCGAGCAGTCGTGAGACGGACTCGACGACGGGAGCAGCGGCGGGCCAGTCGACCGCGGGGACCCGCGCGGCATCGGCGTCCAGAACGTGCGAGCTCCACGGAACTGACGCGGCCAGGACCAGCTGGTGGCGATCGCAGAACTCCTTGATGGCCACCTCGTCCTGACTGGAGCGCAGCTTGTTCGCGACGACCACGACCTGCTCGACGGGGAGCTCGGCGACCAGGGCAGCCATCCGCCGCACCGTCTCCAGCGAGCGGTAGTAGGGCTCGGCGACGAGGCAGACGACATCGACGTGCCGCACCGTGCCTCGGCTCAGGTGCTCTGGCGAGGCCTCCATGTCGACGACGACGAGACGATCCGGTGAGCCCAGGTCCTCGAGCAGGGAGGAGACGACGGCGTGCGCGGAGCACAGGCAGCCCTCGTCGGCATGGGCGGGGGAGCCCATGCCCAGCAGGCGCAGACCGTCGGGGCCCGGCAGGGCGTACTGCTCCAGCACCTGCTCGATGGGGACCGTCAGCCCAGGGCCGCCCGGCCGCCGTGACACCAGCGACGCAGGAACGGCGCCGAGCGTGGCAGCCAGCTCCAGTGGCACGCCGAGCGCCGGCGCGAGGTTGGGGTTGGCGTCGGCGTCCAGGGCGACCACCGCGTGGCCCGCGCGCGCAGCCAGCCGGGCCATCGTCGCGCTGATGGTGGTCTTGCCGGCGCCGCCCTTGCCGGCGAGCGCGACCCTCACAGCTGTGGCGCGAGGTCGACGTCCGGTGCCCGACGTAGGACTCGCTGATAGCGACGTTGGTAGCGGGCCAGCGCCACAGCCACCTCGGCCAGCGGAGCGGCGACGGCGTGCAGCCAGTCCCGGCCCTCGTCGGTCAGGGTGTAGGTCCGGCGAGCGGGACCAGACGTCGACGGCTCCCAGGCCGACCGCACCAGACCTTCCTCGTCCATGGCTCGCAGACACCGGTACAGCCCACCGGGATCTACCCGGTCCATGCCCAGGTCCGCGACCTGCTCGAGCAGCTCGTAGCCGTGGGCGGTTCCCTCCGCCAGCAGGAGCAGCAGGCAGGGGCGCAGGTAGTTGCGGGGCAAGCCGACGAGGCTGTCCTCGGAGCGTGGGCTCACGAGGCTGGTCGCCGCTCCGCCGCGCAGGCGATGGCCTCCTCCACGGAGTTCCGGCACCAGCAGTCGGCGCTGCACTCCCCGTGGCTGGGTCGGGTGAGGTCGGCGAAGCTCAGCGCGAACTCCGTCTTGCCTTCCTGCAACCCGGACTCCGACATCACGAAGCCGCCGGGAACGGGATCGAGATAGCCGTCGAGGACGAGCCGGTCGAGGTAGCTGACGCCGATCTCGGCCTCGACCCCCAGGAAGCGCTCCAGCAGGACGGCATCCACGACCTCGCCGAGGCCCTCGCCGCGTAGCCAGTACATGACCTGGAGGATCTCGCTGCGCCAGTAGAGCGCGCGCAGCGCCTCGGACTTGGGCGGATGAAGCTCGTCCACGTCAGCGCCGGGCCGGGCCGGCAGCGGCGTCGGCCAGGTCGGTGAGGTCGGCCAGGGCGTCGGCGACTCCACCGAGCTGCTCGTTGATGGTCAGCACGGACGGGCCGATGACGTTGCACTGCGTCTCGATGGCGCGCACGCCGAAGGCGACCTTCCCGAGCAGCGTCGAGGTTCGACGCAGCGAACCTGCGATGCGCGCCAGGTAGTAGACGAGGACGGCGGCCACCAAGACGATCTCAACGATCGTCAGCGTGACGAGCAGGGCAGTCACGCGGTCCTCCTGCGCTTGGGTGCGGGCGCCGGGGTCAGCAGCTCGACGTGCCTGCCCGCCTCCTCGGTGAGCAGGTCGAGTCGGTCGATCGTCTCCGGGAGCAGCCAGGTCGTTGCGGTGTTGCGGGCAACCTGCTTGCCGGCAACCCAGACGGCGCCGGCGCCGGCCTCGATGCGGTGCACCTGCCTCAGGAAGATCTCCAACAGGACCACCGCGACCACCGCGACGACCAGTCCCAGCACGAGCGCGACCGTCCAGTAGGCGTTGTCGCTCATGATCGGCCCCCGGGCGTCAGGCTCACGCGCGCGTCGGAAGCGGCCGCCACGATGCGCTCGGCGGTCGAGACGGTCGCCCCGAGCTGCCACAGTCCGTCGGTGTTGTCCCTGGTGTCGTTCAGCCCCGCCAGGACGGCCTCCGCCGCCGCAGCGGTGCGTTGGGCACCTCGGATCATGAGGAGCAGTGCGACGACGACCACCAGCACGACGAGCGTGCCGATGACGTAGCCCAGGACCCAGCCATTCATGAGGCCTCCCAAAGGGTTTCCGGCAAGCAATCGCCGCGAACGTACACCGGGATGTCGTCTATGTGTATGGTGCACCTACGACCAGTTGTGATCGACGCCACTATCGCTCATCTCCCCGGGAGAAGCCCATGGCCAAGCACTCCAACGGCTCGGATGTCCGCGCGCGGACGCCAGCCCAGCAGCTGCTGGATGTGCTGGGACCCATCGGCGAGTTCCACGACAAGAGCCACCTGGGGGCGTTCGGCCTGCCCTCCGGCGGGACGTCGCAGGACCTGCTCGCCGCG
The DNA here is from genome assembly GCA_038200075.1 of Mycobacteriales bacterium. GTDB lineage: Bacteria > Actinomycetota > Actinomycetes > Mycobacteriales > SCTD01 > SCTD01. The sequence goes on along the minus strand of JBBPYI010000268.1, from coordinate 3,060 downwards.
GCCGCCGTGGCAGGGGTGGCGACCCGCTTCGGACCGCTGGAGAACGTGCACGCCTTCTGGTTCGCCGGACTGTCCTGCGACGGCTGCAGCGTCGCGGTGACCGGGGCGACCAACCCGTCGGTGGAGAGCATGGTGCTCGGCGCCCACCCGGGGATCCCGCGCGTGACGCTGCACCACACGGTGCTCAACATGGAGTCCGGCCCCTATTACATGCAGGCCGCCGAGGAGGCGATCGCCGGCACGCTGGACGCTCCGTACGTCGTGATCCTCGAGGGCTCGATCGCCGACGAGACGATCGCGCACGCGCAGGGTGGCTACTGGTCGGCGATCGGGGAGGAACCCTGGGGCCCGGACGGCGAGCTGCGGGCTGTCAGCTCGACCGAGTGGGTCGCCCGGCTGGCAGCCAATGCCTCAGCCATGCTGGCCATCGGCACCTGCGCGACCTGGGGCGGGGTCCCTGCCGCGGAGGGCAACGTCACCGGGGCCATGAGCCTGATGGACTTCCTCGGCAAGGACTACCGCTCGGTGCTGGGCGTGCCCGTGGTCAACGTGCCGGGCTGCCCGCCGGTGGGGGACAACTTCACCGAGACGGTCGCCGCCGTCCTCTACTTCCTGCAGGGGTTCGGACCGCTGCCGGAGTTCGACGAGCTCGGGCGACCGGCGTGGCTGTTCGGAGAGACCGTCCACCGTCGCTGCGTGCGCGGCGCCTACTACGAAGAGGGTCAGTTTGCCCAGGAGTTCGGGGATCCGGAGTGCCTGGTCGAGATCGGCTGCTGGGGACCGGTCGTCAACTGCAACATCACCTCGCGCGGGGCGATCAAGGGCCTGGGCGGCTGCATGAACGCCGGCGGCGCCTGCATCGGGTGCACCATGCCGGGCTTCCCCGACAAGTTCACGCCCTTCTACAAGCGTCCGCCGGGAAGCCTGGCGTCCACCACCGTGTCGCGGATGGTCGGCAGCGTCATCCGTCCGCTCCGCAAGTTCAGCAACAACAACCTCAACCGCGAGGTGCGCTGGGACGAGCAGAACGACACGCCGGCGTCGTTCGCCCGTGAGAAGGCCGAGCCGTCGCCGCTGGCCGATGTCAGCCACAAGTTCTACGACAAGCTGCGTCGCTACAACGACGGAGCTCGGCACGACGCGGATGTGTGGGGTCGGCGTTCGGCCGAGGCGACCGGTGACGCCGGTCCGCCCGCGCGCCGCGCTGGGCGCGCCGAGCCGCCGTCGAGCGAGTCCACCGACACGCGACCTCCCGCTCGCGTCTGACGCCTGCCCGATCCCGTCCCGGCGCCGGTGCACCGCTTGGTGCTCCGCTCGTCATTGACCCTTCCGAGGAGTTCCCGCATGTGCTTCAAGACCCTGCCCGTCGAGTTCGACGAGGGTGGCGTCGCCACGCTGCGCGGCGGCATCCCCAACCCCTACGACGTGACCATCGCCAAGCCCGACGTCGCCATGTCGGAGCAGGACCGCACCGCTCGCATCGAGCGACTGGTGGCGCGCAACGGGCACATCAAGGACCTGAACATGGACCCGGTGACGCGGGTCGCGGGCGCGCTCGCCGTCCATGTCACCGCCGATCTCGACAAGGGCCAGTACCTCGACTCGCACGCGCAGGCGACGCTGTTCCGCGGGTATGAGGTCATCCTCATGGGGCGTGACCCGCGCGACGCCATCTTCGTGTCCTCCCGGGCCTGCGGCGTCTGCGGAGGTGTGCACGCGCACGCCGCGGCGTACGCCATCGAGCAGGCGATGGGGATCGCTCCGCCCCCGCTAGGCACCGTCGTGCGCAACATGGTCGAAGCAGCCGAGATGGGCTACGACAACCCGCTGCACCTCTATCTGCTGGCAGGGCCGGACTACAGCGAGTCGGTGATCCGCTCCTCCAACCCCGAGCTCTGGCCGAAGGCCGAGAGCTGGAAGTGCCCCAGCGAGCACATCCACGGCTTCAAGACGATGTCTGAACTCATGACGGCGCTGAACCCGCTGACCGGGGCGCTCTACCGCGAGGGCCTGGAGTTCACCCGCCTGTCGCGCGAGATGGTCGTCATCCTCACCGGCAAGTACCCGCACCCGCAGAACGTCGTGCCGGGCGGGGTCTCGACGACGCTCACACTGCAGACACTGAACGAGTACCACTCCAAGCTCGGCAGGCTGTTCGACTACGCGCAGAAGATGATGGCCGTCTGGGACGACATCCCGGCCTTCTTCTACGAGGCCGACGAGCGCTACCAGATGGTCGGCTACCGGCCGACCAACCACATCGACCCCGGCTACTGGGACGACCCCTACGCCTACGACGCGACCTACGAGAACTGCAACTCCTGGGGCGAGAAGCGCTGGAGCACGCCGGGAGTCGTGCTCGACGGCAAGCTCGTCACCACCCGGCTCACCGACATCAACATCGGCCTGGAGGAGTTCGTCGAGCACTCCTACTACGAGGAGTCCAAGTCCGGCCGCTTCGCGACCGATCCGATCGGCAACCCGATCTCGCCCTACCACCCCTGGAACAAGCGGACCCTGCCCAAGCCCGGAGCCCGAGACTGGAAGGAGAAGTACACTTGGTCGACCGCGCCCCGGTGGGACCGGCGGGTCGTCGAGGCCGGCTGCTACTCGCGGCTGCTCACGACCGCGCTCGCGCAGAAGATGCCGCAGAGCGACTACATGCAGTCCACCGGCCACAGCATGCGCTTCCTGGTCCCCAAGGGGGAGCGCGGGGAGCGCGAGGTGGAGTGGCACGTGCCGGACAAGTGGAACGCCTTCGAGCGCAACCGCGGCCGGGCCTACCACTACCTGTTCAGCCAGCTGGTCGGGCTGGAGAGCCTGTTCGAGGCCTACAAGCTGTTCAAGCAGGGCGAGCGCAAGGTGGCCACGCTCAACCCGGAGGAGCTGGAGAAGGCCATCCCGCAGGACGAGCGCGTGGCCGTCGGCTGGTGGGGCGCGGGGCGCGGCTGGCTGACGCACCACCTGGTCATGGACAAGGGCAAGATCACCAACTACCAGATCTGCACGCCGTCCACCATCAACGCCTCGCCGCGCGACCCCTGGGGCCAGCCCGGTCCG
>JBBPYI010000267.1:0-6595 GCA_038200075.1 Mycobacteriales bacterium | reverse complement strand
GGCACGGGCGCCGGAGGCGACGGCTGGCAGGTGGGCGCCGACCCCAGGGCGTACGGCCCCCGCTTCCCCGTGCGCGGACCGCTGCAGACCGACCAGGGCTCGGGCCGGTTCACGACCCGCCTGCGCGGCAGCGCCCGGCTGGCACGGGTGGACGTCACGACCGCCGGGCTGACCCTCGGGCCGTGGCTCGGCTGCGGCGTCCGGAAGGGGCTGATCGCCGAGGGAACCATGTCGGTGGGCGTACCCCGGTCGTGACCGACGCCCCGTGCCCGGCGCGATGGTTACCAGGGAAGTGGCCGGGGGGGCTGACTACCCGCGTGATCGTGGGACGGGAGGGTCCCCGCCGCGGTGGGCGAGGAACGGGGCCGCCTGATCAGCGCCAGGTGGTGCGCAGGCGGCTGGTGACGGCGAACGGGTCCTCGCCGCGCAGCAGCTCCAGCAGAGACGCGCCTTCGGGGTCCTTGGCCAGCACCAGCCGGCCGGCGCCGACCCGCGCCCGCCAGGCGGTGTCGAAGGCGGCGACGCGCAGCTTGTTGCGGCCGAGCCAGCGGGGGACGGCGTGCCAGGCGACAGCAGCGTCGACTGGTCGGCCCAGCGCGCGGGCGCGGGCGAGGCGCTTGCGGTCGTCCTCGGCGGCGGGGGTCGGCAGGACCAGGCGCGACACCAGCCAGCGCGGCTCACCCAGCGGGGCGAGCAGCTCGTCCAGGCAGGTCGCGAACAGCTGCGACTGCTGCGTCGACGCCTCCAGCTCCAGCGCCAGCCAGCCGTCGCGCCCGGCCGTGACCCGCACCCCGTCGGCGCCGACGGTGGCGCCCCCGGCCCCGAGCAGCGCGTCGGCCACGGCCTGCGCCAGCTGGAGCAGGCTCGCCGTCTGGCCGTCGACCGGCAGGTCCTGCAGGGCCGCGAGCTGCGCGCGGTAGCGACGGCCGGCGACCACACCGCCGAGAACCAACCCGGCCGTCACGCCGCCGACGGCGCCGAGCAGCGGTCCGTCGACCGCGGTCACCGCCACCGTGGCCGCGACCGCCCCGCCGACCGGCAGCGGCCACAGCCGACGCGGATGACCGGACTCGGGAAGCGGCGCCGGCGCCGGCGCCCCGAGGGTGGTGCGGGCGACCAGGAGCGAGGCCGGCACCACCTTGCCGGGCAGCCCGAGCGGCCGGGCGACCTTGAGCCGGAGGGTGGTGAGCTCGAGCCCGGCGTACGCCCCGCCGATCTGCCACGCCTCGCGGGCCGCCTCGCGGGCACCCACCCGGGCCAGAGCCCGGCTGTTGACGGCGGCGCGGGTCCCGGCGTCGGGCGCGGCGTAGGGGCCGAGCGCGTCGTCGCAGTGCCCGATCCCGGACTCGACCAGCCCGTCGCGGCCGGGCGCGAGGTGGGACAGGTGCTTGCGGACGGCCCGCAGGTAGTCGGCGTCACCGCGCGGGTGGTCGTCGGCGACGCACACGACGGTCCAGTTGTCGGCGACCTTGTCCGGCCGCGCCGGGTCCAGCCGGAGCGAGCGGCCACGCAGCTGGGTCACCGAGGTCGCGGTCGAGGCGCTCGACAGGTCGACGACGACGTTGAGCGGCGGGCAGTCCCAGCCCTCGCCGAGCAGCCCGCGGGTGCCGACGACCGCCCTGGTGCCACCCGCCACCAGCCACGCGGTCACCAACGGCGTCCACACCCGGGCCGACCAGCCCGCGCCGGCCTCGATCCGCACGATCGAGCGCATCCCGTCCAGCGGCTCGGCCAGCAGCCGGTCGGCCAGGTGGGGCGGGCAGACCGACCGGAAGCCCGGCAGGTCCTCCCGGCGCATCGCCACCGTCCTTCCGGTGCACAGCACCGGTCGCAGCACGTCGGCCAGCGAGCTGCGGGCCAGCGCCAGGAAGGCCAGCCGCGCCGACCCGGTGGCGCCCCCGGCACCCGTCGAGGCCGCCCCTGCGAGCCCCGACGTGGCCTGCGCCGTGCGCTGCTCGAAGTCGCACAGCACCACCGCCCGCAGGTCCTCGCCGAGCGCCTCGTGCTCGACCTGGAGCACGTGCAGGGCCGCGCCGGCCTTGCTCTCCGACAGCGCGCACACCCGGTCGACCGGTGAGGTGGTCGCCCGCGGGCCCTTCTTGGTGAGCACGAAGCCCAGGCTCGGCAGCACCTCGCGGACGTCCCTGAGCAGAAGGCCGTCCTGGTCCACCCGGCTGGTGGCCAGATGCTCGGTGGCGTACGCCCCCAGCAGCGCCGCCCAGTCGCTCGCGTCGGCGCCCACCCGGTGCTGCTCCTGCAGCCGCGCGCCGTCGGGCAGCGTCAGCAGGCCGGCGTGCACCAGGCGCAGCCCGGCCCTGGCCAGCTCGGGATCGGCCTCGGCCAGCTCACGCCACGACAGTCGGGTCGGCGCGCCGGGCGGGCGCCGGTCGTGCAGCCGCCGCCACAGCCAGTCCAGGAACGGCAGCGAGCCGGTCCGCTCGTTGACCAGCTCCAGCTGCAGATCGGCGAAGCGGGTGCGGTCGGCGATGATCCAGGTGTCCTCCTCCGGCGAGGGGGCGGTGAGGTAGACCAGCTCCTGGTACGGCGCGAGCTCGCCCTCCTTGACCACCGCCGGCGTCGGGACGGAGAAGTCGCAGTCGCCGAACAGCTCGTCGTGCAGCTCGCGCTGACGGGCGGTCAGCTCCAGCGCCGGGGTGGCCGTCAGCCCCAGCACCCAGGTGTCCTCGCCGAGCGCGCGGGCCAGGGCCCGTACCAGCGCGCCCCACGTCTCCAGCAGGTGGTGGCACTCGTCGAGCACCAGCGTCCACGGCCCGAGCCGGGCCGCCTGGTCGACCAGGGCCCGGCCGCGGGGGTGCATCAGCGACAGCAGATCGTGCCCGTCGGGGTCGCGCACCGCCGCCCGGCGTCGCTCGGCGATGCCGGGGCTGGTGTCGTCGTCCTCGTCCTCGTCCTCGTCGTCGGGGGTGCGGTCCCACACGCTCAGCGCCTGGTAGGTCAGCACCGTCAGCCCGGCCTTGAGCAGCCGGTCGCCGCTGGCCGGCTGGGGATGCTGGCCCGCGCCGCCGAAGTCGTCCCACTGCCGCAGCCACTGCCCCTGCACGGCGGTGTTGGGCGTGAGCACCAGCGTGCGCCGGCCGATCCGGCGGGCCACCTCGAGCCCGACGACGGTCTTGCCCGAGCCCGGCGGCATCACGACGTACGCCCGCGTCTCGCCGGCCTCCCGCAGCGTCTCGACGGCCGCCAGCGCCTGTGCCTGGTCGCGCCGGAAGGGCTGGCCGAAGCGACTACCCTCCCAGCCGCCTTCGTCCATCCCGACATCTTGCCGGAGTCCCGGACCGGCGAGCGGGTGCAGGATGGTCGTCATGACCCTCACCACGCGCACCCTCGGCAACAACGGACCTGAAGTCGGCGCCATCGGCCTGGGCTGCATGGGCATGTCCTGGGCGTACGGCGCGGCCGAGCGCGACGACACCCAGTCCCGCGAGGTGCTCCGCCGGGCCCTCGACCTCGGTGTGACGCTCATCGACACCGCCGACGTCTACGGGCCGTTCACCAACGAGGAGCTGGTCGGCTCCGGGCTCGCGGGCCGACGCGACGAGGCGTTCCTGGCCACCAAGTGCGGCCTGATCGCGACCGACGGCCCGATCGGCCGCAACGGCAGCCCCGAGCACGTGCGGGCAGCGATCGACGCCTCGCTGCAGCGCCTCGGCACCGACCGGGTCGACCTGTGGCAGCTGCACCGGGTCGACCCCGACGTGCCGGTCGAGGAGACCTGGGGCGCCATGGCCGAGCAGGTCGCTGCCGGCAAGGCCCTGCACCTGGGCATGAGCGAGGTGACGGTGGCCGAGCTCGAGGTGGCGCACGCGATCCACCCGGTCGCCAGCGTGCAGTCCGAGCTGTCGCTGTGGACCCGCGACCCGCTCGCCGAGGTGCTGCCGTGGTGCGAGGCGAACGGCGCTGGCTTCCTGCCGTTCTCGCCGCTGGGCCGGGGCTTTCTGACCGGCACCGTGGCGGCGGGCAGCTTCGACGAGGGCGACTTCCGGGCCAGGAACCCGCGGTTCACCGCCGAGGCGATGGCCGCCAACACCGCGCTCGTCGACGCGGTCGGTGCGGTCGCTGCCCGCCTGGACGCGACTGCCGCGCAGGTCGCGCTGGCCTGGGTGCTGGCGCAGGGCGCGCACGTCGTGCCGATCCCGGGCACCAAGAAGCAGCGCTGGCTGGACCAGAACACCGCAGCCGCCGACGTCGTGCTGTCCGCGTCCGATCTGGCCGAGCTGGACGCGCTCCCCGCCCCGGTGGGCGCTCGCTACTGAGCCCTGTCGGCCTCGCGGGCGGCAGCGATCGCAGCGTCGGTGTCGGTGCGGGCCAGCAGCAGTCCGCCGGCCACGAACAGCACCAGCAGGCTCAGCAGCGCCTGCCGGTAGGAGCCGGTGACGTCCAGCACCACGGCGAAGACCAGCGTCCCGATCCAGGCGGTGCCGCGCTCGGCCAGCTCGTAGAAGCCGAAGAAGCTCGCCTGCCGGTGCGCCGGCGTCATGGAGGAGAACAGCGAGCGGGCCAGCGCCTGCGACCCGCCGAGCACCAGCGCGATGAACACCCCCAGGACGTACGCCGCACCGGTGCCGTCCAGCGCCGCCACGGCGTAGACGACGATCGCGCTCCAGACGACCAGGGTCAGCAGCAGCGTGCGCTTGGCGCCGATGCGGGCCGCGAGCCGGGCCGAGCCGGCAGCGCCGAAGACCGCGACGACCTGGATGAGCAGGATGAGCTGCAGCAGGAAAGGCGTCGCGTCGTCCTTGGGCAGACCCTTCGCCACGAACAGCTCGTTCTCCAGCACCACCGCCGACAGCGCGACGACCGCCTGGATCGCGTCGTTGAACAGCAGGAACGCCAGGAGGTAGCGGGCCGTGCCCGGCAGCGCCCGCAGGGCCTGGGCCGATGCCCTGAGCTGATGCAGCGACGTCGAGACCTGCTGGCGCAGAGCTTGTTTCGTGGGCGCTGAGTCGTAGCCGGGCAGGTCGCGCACCGCGTCGAGCCGGCGTACGGCCACCGCCCCAACCCCGGCCCACCACACCGCTGACAACCCGATGGCCAGGCGTACAGCCGTCCCGCGGCTGATGCCCAGCGCGTCGTTCGCGGTCACCAGGGCCAGCGACAGCGCCAGCACGAAGGCGCCGCCGGCGTAGCCGAAGGCGAAGCCCCGGGCCGACACACGATCGCGGTCCGGCAGCTCGCTGACGTCGGCGAGATAGGCGTTGTAGGCCAGGATCGCCGCGCCGTACGCCAGGTTGGCCACGACGAAGGCCAGCAGACCGAGCACCACCCCCGCACTCGGCACCAGTGCGAGCACGATGGTCGCGGCCGAGCCGATGCCGGTCGACACCACGAGCAAAAATCGCTTGGCGCTTGCGCGGTCGGCCAGCGCCCCGAGCACCGGCAGCGCGAGAACCTGCAGCAGGACCGACAGGCTCACGGCGTACGCGAACAGCGACCCGGCCCGCGGTGCGACCAGCAGCAGCGCGACCCGGCCGTCCGGGCGGGCTGCCTGCTCCGCCAACGAGGTGAGGAACGGGCCGCCGACCGCCGTGACGACCGTCGTGACGAAGGCGGAGTTCGCGACGTCGTAGAGCGTGAAGCCCGAGACCGCCCGGCGACGAGCGGCCTCGACGGGGGTGCTGGCGGTCGCGGTCAACAGGCGCTCCGTCCGAGGTGGGCGGGCGCGGGTGCCCGTCGCGACCAGCCTCCCCTATCGACGTCACGCTGCGCGTGAGCCGAACTACCCAGGCCGTGTGCGGGGTGGTGCTGAGCGTGTAGGGTGGCCGCGGTTGCAGTTGCACGTCTTCGCTTGTGTTCATCAACGCCCGCGGAATGTGTGGTCGCGGGCGTTCTTGCGTCTCTCGACAGCTCAATCAGGGTTGCGCACAGTGCGCGCCCCGAAGTCTTGAAGGAGACAGCAACATGGCTCAGGGTTCTGTGAAGTGGTTCAACGCCGAGAAGGGCTTCGGCTTCATTGCTCAGGACGGCGGCGGCGCCGACGTCTTCGTGCACTTCTCCGCGATCGCCACGGACGGCTACAAGTCCCTCGACGAGAACCAGCGCGTCGAGTTCGACATCACGCAGGGCCCGAAGGGCCCGCAGGCGGAGAACGTTCGCCCGCAGTAGTCCTCGGACTTCCTCGAAGGCCCGGTTCCCCGCAAGGAGAGCCGGGCCTTCGTGCATCCTGGGACCCCTCTCGGGGGTGTTGAGCGCGTGGACGATGTCGAGCAGCTGTACGCCAGGGCGTACCCGCGCCTGGTCGGCATCCTTGCGGTCGCCGCCGGGAGCCGGGCTGAGGCGGAGGAGGTCGTGCAGGAGGCCTTCGCCCGACTGCTGCCGCGCTGGCCGACGGTGGCCCACTACGAAGACCCCGAGGCATGGGTGCGCACAGTGGCATTCCGCCTGCTGAGCAATCGCTTCCGCAAGCTGCGCCACGGCCGTACGGCGACCGCCCGACTCGGCCCGCCCCCGGACGCCGCGGCCCCCAGCGGGGTCCGCGTGGGCGTGGGGCGGGCGCGGGCCGCGGTGGCCGCGGCGCAGCGGCGCGCCGGCGGGCTGGATCACCGCTGCGGGCTGGCCGGCGCGCAGCACGCCGCCG
>JBBPYI010000266.1:0-5600 GCA_038200075.1 Mycobacteriales bacterium | reverse complement strand
CTCTCGTGGTCGACCAGCTCGTTCTTCAGGTCGCTGACCTGGTTGCTCATGGCACGGGCCGGGAAGCGCTTGGGGTCCAGGTCCAGGTCGCGGCAGACCAGCGTCATGAGCCGCTGCGCATCGGCCTGGTCGTAGATCGAGAAGCTGCTGGTGAAGCCGAGCTTCTTGGCCTCGGCGCGCAGGATGCGTACGCACGCCGAGTGGAAGGTGAGCACCCACATGGCGCGGGCGCGGCTCCCAACGACCGCCGCGACCCGCTCGCGCATCTCCGCGGCGGCCTTGTTGGTGAAGGTGATCGCGAGGACCTCACCGGGCTGCACCCCGCGGGCCGCCAGCAGATAGGCGATGCGGGTCGTGAGCGCCTTGGTCTTGCCCGAGCCGGCGCCGGCGACGATCAGCAACGGCCCGCCTTCGTGCACCACGGCCAGGCGCTGCTGGGGGTTGAGCCCCTCGAGCAGGCGTTCGTCGGAGGCGCTCACCCGGTCCAGTCTAGGAGCGGGCAGGATGGCGGGCAGCCGTCACGAGAGGACCCATCCATGACCCGCCCCGCCCCGCTGGCCGACACCGACGTCCAGCGCGCCCTGGTCATCGCCGCCCACCCCGACGACATCGACTTCGGGGCCGGCGGCACCGTCGCGGCGTGGACCCAGGCCGGGATCGAGGTGTCGTACTGCCTGTGCACCGACGGCGACGCCGGAGGCTTCGACCCGGAGGTGCCACGCAACGAGATCGGCGGCATCCGGCAGGCCGAGCAGCGAGACGCCGCCAAGGAGCTCGGAGTCGAGGACCTGACCTTCCTGGGCTATCCAGACGGCCGGCTGATGGTCAGCGTCGAGCTGCGCCGCGACCTGTCGCGCGTCATCCGCCAGAAGCGGCCCCAGCGGCTGATGATCCAATCGCCGGAGCGCAACTGGGAACGGCTGTTCGCCTCGCACCCGGATCACCTGGCTGCCGGTGAGGCCGCGATCCAGGCGGTCTACCCCGACGCCCGCAACCCCTTCGCCCACCTGGACCTGGCCGACGAAGGCCACGAGGCGTGGACGGTGCAGGAGGTGTGGGTGATGACCACCGGCGACAAGGCGGACCGCTTTGTCGACGTCACCGACACCTTCGAGCGCAAGATCGCCGCACTGCGGGCGCACGTCTCCCAGACCGCCCACATGGACGACCTGGACGGGATGCTGAAGGGCTGGCTCGGGATGAACGCCAAGGCCGGCGGGCTGCCCGAGGGCCGGCTGGCCGAGGCCTTCCGGGTGGTCAGCACCGCCTGAGTCCGGCGAACAACTCCTTGCCGCCCGACGACTCAGCGCAGCTGCCTGACCTACTGGTGTCGGCCGGTGCGTCCCCCGACGCGCTGTCCGGGCTCGAGCAGGGCGAGCACGAGCGGTCCGGCGTACGCCCAGGGCACGCCGGTCAGGGCCAGCAGTGATGTGCGGTCGCTGCGCAGGACGAGCACGATGACACCGAGTCCCCCCACGGAGGCGGCCAGCGTGAAGGCCCCCCAGCGGGCGGTCGGGAAGCCGCGCGCCTCGGCCATCCGCTGTGCAAGCACGAACGGCACCAGGGTCAGGATCGACAGCGCCAGCAGGCCGACCGCGACCACGACCGTGAAGGCGACCGTCGAGGCGAGCAGCGCCGTCACAGCGGCAGGCCGATGTCGAAGACGGCGGCCACAGCCAGGCCGAGCACCAGGAGTCCGCCGGCGCGCCGGACGTGCACGAAGCAGATCGCGGCGAACCACAGGGGCCAGACCGGGAAGCCCGCCGGCGGCGCGGCCGGGCGCGGCGAGCCGAACGCCTTGGCGACCTTGCGCAGCAGCGGCAGGCCGCCGACGACCAGCAGCGTCGGCCAGGGCAGCGCGCCGAGCGCGACCGCGAGCCCGACGGTGGCGTAGAAGGCCACCAGCAGACCGACCGTCACCCGCCTGGCGCGTGCTTCGCCGAGCACGACCGGCAGGGTCCGGGTGCCGGTCGGCGCGTCGTACTCGATCTTGTCGATGTGCTTGCCCATCAGCACGGTGGTGCACAGCAGGCCGTACGGCACCGACGCCAGCCACACCTGCCACGGCAGCTCGCCGACTGCCGAGAAGTACGTGCCCGCGATCATCAGCGGCCCCCACACGATGAAGACGTCGGGCTCGCCGAGCCCGCGCTTCTTCAGGCGCAGCGGCGGTGAGGTGTAGGCGATCGACAGGAACAGCCCGAGGACGGCGAAGACGATGACCGGCCAGCCGCGCTGGGTCGCGAGCACGATCATGATCACGAAGCAGGCGAGGTTCAGCCCGATGACGGCCAGCCCCATCTGCCGGCGCCGCACCATGCCGGACAGGATCGGGTGCGGGGCGTAGAGCGCGCGTGGGTAGCTCGCGGTGTCCAGGCCGACGTCGGTGTCGGACAGGTCGTTCATGATGTTGTTGTTGGCGTGGGCGAGCAGCACGCCCACGAGCGCCAGCAGGAACAGCGGCCAGGAGAAGCCGTCGGCCCGCACCGCGAGCAGTCCGGCGATCAGACCCGCGAACAGCGACATCGGCAGCACGGCGGCGCGCGTGACGACCAACCACTTCGTGACGCCGTCCAGGGTGCGCACGTCGCGGTCCGGAGGCGGGTTGGTCGTGCGTAGGGCGTACGCCCAGGCGCCGACGCGGCCCGGTCGAGCCGGGGCGAGCAGGCGACTCGCGCGGGCGGAGGTCGACTGGCTCATGCGGTGACGGTATCGCGCACAACCCCTTCGCCAGGGCGCCGGCCACCCCGTAGCGTGGGGCCACGTGCGCTCCCTGCCACTGGCTGACCCCGGCACTCCGGATCTGCGCTCGCCTACCCGGTTCCTGCTGCGGGTCGCCCGGCTGCAACGACGTGAGATCGCGCTCGGCATGGTCTTCGGAGTGACCTGGATGGGCTGCCAGGCGCTCCTGCCGTACGTCCTGGGTCGGGCGATCGACGACGGCGTCGCCGGGCGCGACAGCGACGCGCTCGCCAGGTGGGTCCTCGTGCTCGTCGGACTCGGGCTGCTGCAGGCAGCCGCCGGGGTGACCCGGCACCGCTACGCCGTGCAGAACTGGATGCTCGCGGCCTTCCGCACCGCGCAGTGGGTCAACGCGCAGACCGTGCGGCTCGGCGCCTCCCTGTCCTCGCGCACCTCAACCGGCGAGGTCGTCAGCGTCGGCACGACCGACACCGTCTCTGTCGCCCGGGCCCTGGACATCACCGCCCGCGGCGCCGGCGCGATCGTGGCGTTCCTGCTGGTGTCGGCGCTGCTGCTGCAGGCCTCGCTGGCCCTCGGGCTGGTCGTGGTGGTCGGCGTACCGCTGTTCAGCCTGATTATCGGGCCGGCCCTGCGGCCCCTGCACGCCCGCCAGGGAGTCCAGCGCGCCGCGCTCGGCCTGCTCACGACCCGCGGCGCCGACACCGTCGCGGGGCTGCGGGTGCTGCGCGGCGTCGGCGGTGAGGACGCCTTCGTCGACCGCTACCGCCGCGAGTCGCAGGTCGTACGCCGCGCCGGGGTGCAGGTTGCCCGCTCGCAGGCGCTGCTGGACGCCGCACAGGTGCTCGTGCCCGGCACGTTCGTGGTGCTGGTGACCTGGCTGGCCGCGCGCTCGGCCGTGGCCGGCGACATCAGCATCGGCGAGCTGGTCGCGTTCTACGGCTACGCGGCGTTCCTGGTCACGCCGCTGCGCACGATCACCGAGGCCGCCGACAAGGTCACCCGCGCGCTCGTCGGCGCGAAGCGGATGTCGGCGCTGCTCGCGCTGGAGCCCGCCCTGTCCGACACAGGCACCGGCACCGCACCCGCGGGGGTCCTGCGGGACGCACGGTCGGGGTTGGTGGTGCGGGCGGGCACGTTCCTGGCGGTCGTCAGCGCCGATCCGGAGCAGGCGACCGCCCTGGCCGAGCGGCTCGGGCGCTACGTCGACGACGGTGCCGTGACGCTCGGCGGCGTCTGCCTCACCACGCTGCCGCTCGCGACCGTGCGCGAGCGGGTGCTGGTCGTCGACAAGGCCGCCACCCTGTTCAGCGGGGTGCTGCGCGACGAGCTGGGGCCGGGCGCCAGCCGGGCGCTGCACACCGCCTGCGCCACCGACGTGCTCGACGCGCTGCCGCACGGACTCGACACGATGCTGGAGGAGCGCGGCCGGCAGCTGTCGGGCGGCCAGCGCCAGCGCCTCGTGCTCGCCCGGGCGCTGGCCGCCGACCCGGAGGTCCTGGTGCTGGATGAGCCGACCAGCGCGGTTGACGCCCACACCGAGGCCCGCATCGCCGACCGGCTGCGCGCGGCCCGGATCGGACGGACCACCGTGCTGCTCATCACCAGCCCGCTGCTGCTGGACCAGGCCGACGAGGTCGCCCTGCTGGTCGGCGGGGTCGTCGTCGCGACCGGCCCGCACCGGGAGCTGCTGGCCGACGCGGCCTACCGCGCGGTCGTCCTGCGGGGGGAGGCGTGATCGCGCTGCCGGTCGCGTCGCCGGGCGACGTGCGGGCGTACGCCCTGGAGCTCGTGCGCCGCCACCCCCGCACCCTCGGTCTGTCGCTGCTGCTCTACGCCCTGGCCGCCGCCGCGACGCTGGTTGCGCCCCGCCTGCTCGGCTCCCTCGTGCAGGCGGTGCAGCAAGGCACCACTCAGGCGTACGTCGACCGCGTCGCGCTCGGGCTCGCGGCCGCCGTGGCGGCCGCCACGGTGCTGACCTGGTTCTCGCGCCGGATCTCGCTGGTGCTGGCCGAGGAGGTCTTCGCCGACCTGCGGGAGGACTTCCTGGCGCGCGTGGTCGCCTTGCCGCTGTCGACGGTGGAGCGGGCCGGCTCCGGAGACCTGCTGAGCCGCACCACCTCCGACGTCGACACGCTCGGCAAGACCGTCCGCAACGCCGTGCCCGAGGTGCTCGTCGCCGGCGTCACGTCGGTGCTGACACTGGTCGCGGCCTTCCTCACCGCGCCGCTGGTCGCGGCAGCCATGCTGGCCGCCGGGCCGCTGCTGTGGCTGTCGACCCGGTGGTATCGGCGGCGGGCGCCCGCCGGCTACCTGCGCGAGCGGGCCAGTTGGGCGCAGGTGACGGCAGGCATGGTCGAGAGCGCCGATGGCGCCCGCACGGTCGAGGCGATGGGCCGTCAGGACGAGCGCCGGCGGCGCAGCGACGACGACGTCCGGCAGGCCTGGCGGGCCGAGCGCTACACGCTGCGGCTGCGCAGCTTCTGGTTCCCGGCGGTCGACCTGTCCTTCGTGCTCCCGCTGGTCGGCGTGGTGCTGCTCGGCGGCTCTCTCTACTCCCGCGACCTCGCGACCCTGGGGCAGGTCACCTCCGTCGCGCTCTACGTGCAGCTGCTCATCGACCCGCTGGACCGGCTGCTCGGCTGGCTCGACGAGCTGCAGGTCGGCGCGTCCTCGCTGGCCCGGCTGCTCGGGGTCGCCGACGTGCCCGATGACCGGGCGGCGACCGGTGACGACCCGGCCAGCGAGCGCCTGTCGGCCGACGACGTGCGCTTCGCCTACCTGCCCGGGCGCGACGTGCTGCACGGGCTGCACCTAGACGTTCGCCCCGGCGAGCGCCTGGCCGTCGTCGGACCGAGCGGGGCCGGCAAGTCGACCCTGGGCCGGCTGCTGGCCGCGGT
>JBBPYI010000265.1:0-3509 GCA_038200075.1 Mycobacteriales bacterium | reverse complement strand
TCAAGACGAGCTTTCGCGTGATCCCGATGGCGCCCAGAGCCCCGATCGAACCGCTGACCCAGACGACTGGCTGCCTGTCACGCTCAGTGCGCGACACCGCCCGCTGGCTGGATGTGGCCGGTGGCCACCACCCGCGGGACCCCTTCAGCCTGCCGACGCCCGGCGGCTGGGAGGCTCGGCTCGGCACCCTCGATCTGGCCGGGCTCCGTATCGCGGTGCTGCCCGATCTCGGCGGCGCCGTCGTGCACCCGGACATCGTCGAGGTCGTCGAACAGGCGTCTCGACAGCTCATCTCGTCAGGCCGCATGACGCGCACCGAGGTCAGGCTCGCGCTGCCCGACATGGGGCCGGCGTGGCTGGCCCCGGCGCTGCCGGTGATGTGGGCGGGTCTCGGTCCGTTCTGGCCCGACGTGCGCGAGCTGGTCACCGACGAGGTCGCGTGGGCGCTCGACCTGGCGCAGGCCTACGACATCACCACCGCGGCCGGTGTCGACGTCGTGCGCCAGGCGCTGAACGAAGCGATGGCCGACCTGTTCGACAAGGTCGACCTGGTCGTGACCGCGACCAATCCCGATGACCCGTACGCCGCGGCCGGGCCCTCACCCTCTCACGTCGGCGGCGTCCCCGTCGCATCGTGGAACGTCGGTCGGCTGACCATGCCGATGAACCTCACCGGTCTGCCGGCGATCACCGTGCCGGCCGGTCTGTCTCCGCGCGGACTGCCGGTCGGGCTGCAGGTCATCGCCCCGCGTCACCGCGACGATCTGCTGCTCGACGTGGCCTTGCAGTGGGAGCGCACGGCGCCGTGGCGCCTGGTGGCACCGTGAGCGCGGACCTCGACACGTCCGGCCTGGCTGCCTCGCTGATGGCCGCGGAGGCAGAGCGGCAGTCCAGCCCCGAGCCCGTGGCCACGCCGCGCGCTGAGCTGGCCGACGAGGCGCTGCCCGGCGTCGGCGGCGAGGGCCTGAGCCTTCGGCAGTCGGTGGCCGCCGGCGGCGCCGGGCTCGTCACGGTCCTGTCGCTGCTCAACCTGCTCGACTACGCAGGCTCGGCCGCGCTGTCGGTGCTCGGCCCGGACGTGCAGCGCTCGCTGGGACTGTCCGACACCGGCCTCGGCGTGGTGGCGAGCCTGGCGGCGCTGACGTTCGTGATCGGTGCGCTGCCGCTCGGGGTCCTGGGGGACAGGGTCAACCGGATCCGTCTGACGGCGCTGTTCGCGACCGTCGCCGCGGTCGGCACCGCGCTCACCGGCGCGGTCCAGGCCGTCTGGCAGCTGGCCGCTGTGCGCCTGGTGACCGGCGCCGGGCAGGCCAGCATCCTGCCGATCAACAACAGCCTGCTGGCAGACGGCTATCCGGTCCGGGGCCGCTCAGCGATCTTCTCGGTGCACAACCTGATGCCCTCGCTGGGCTACGTCGTCGGGCCGATCGTCGCCGGCACCGTCGCCGCCGTCGCCGGCGGTCCCGACGGCTGGCGCGCGGCGTACGCCGTCCTGGGTGCGCTCTCGCTCGTCGTGGCGCTGACCGCCCTGCGGTTGCGCGAACCAGCCCGCGGGACAGGGGATCTCGAGGACCTGGTCGGCCCGGAGGAGGCCGCTCGGCTGAGCGCCGACCGCCTCGTCGAGCCGCCCATCGCCTTCGGTCCGGCGGTGCAGCGGCTGCTCGCGATCCGCACGCTGCTGTTCCTGCTGGTGGGCGTCGGCGTGCTGGGCTTCTCCCTGGTGAGCGTCCCGACCTACTTCGGTCTGCTGCTGGAGCGGGACTACGACCTGGGCGCGCTGCAGCGCGGCTACGCCGTGGCCTTCACCGAGCTGTTCGCGATCGTGGGCACCGTTGTCGGTGGGGCCATCGGCGCGCGGCTTTTCCGGGCCTCACCGCCGCGAGCGATCGTGCTGGTCGCCGCGTCCAGCGCGGCCTTCGGCGTCGCACTGCCGATCGCGCTCTACCTCCCCGGCGGGCTGCCGGTGCTGCTGGTCGCCTTCGGCCTGACCAAGCTGCTCCAGTCAACCGGGTCGGTGCCGGTCTACGTCTTCGTGGCCGCGGTCGTGCCGACGCGGCTGCGGAGCCTGGGCTACGCCCTGCTCGGGATCTACATCCTGCTGCTCGGCGGGCTGCTGGGCAACGTCCTGACCGGTCTGGTGAGCGATGCCCGCGGGCCGCGCTTCGCGCTGGTCGCCGTCAGCGTCCCGGCCTCCCTGCTGGCCGCCGGCCTCACGGCGTACGGCGCCCGCTTCGTGCGCGGCGACCTCTCGCTCACGGTCGAGGAGGTCCGCGAGGAGCAGGCCGAGGGGGAGCGGGTGCGCGCGGGCGGTGTGGTCCCGGTGCTGCAGATCCGCAACCTCGACGCGGGCTACGGGCCGGTGCAGGTGCTGTTCGGGGTCGACCTCGACGTGCACGAGGGGGAGGTGCTCGCGCTGCTCGGGACCAACGGCGCCGGGAAGTCAACCCTGCTGCGGGCGATCTCAGGTCTGCTCACACCCAGCCGTGGCGTGATCCGGCTCGACGGCCGCACCATGACCTTCACCGACGCCACGACCCGCGTCGGGCTCGGTGTGGTGCAGGTCCCCGGCGGCAAGGCGGTCTTCCCCTCCCTGACCGTGGCGGAGAACCTGCTCGCCGGCGCCCACGTCGACGGCTGGGACCGGGCCCGCACCACCCGGCGGGTCGATGACGTCGTCGAGCTGCTGCCCCGCCTGGCGGAGCGCTTCGACCAGCGCGCGGGATCGCTGTCCGGTGGCGAGCAGCAGATGCTGGCCATCGGCAAGGCGCTGCTGCTCGAGCCGCGGGTCCTGCTCATCGACGAGCTGTCGCTCGGCCTCGCGCCGGTCGTGGTGCAGGACCTGCTGGCCGTCGTCGAGCGCCTCAAGGCCCGCGGCGTCACGATGGTGCTGGTCGAGCAGTCGCTGAACGTCGCCCTGGCGGTGGCCGACCGTGCGGTCTTCATGGAGAAGGGCGAGGTGCGCTTCACCGGACCGGCCGCCGAGCTGCTGGAACGCCCCGACCTGGCCCGCGCGGTCTTCCTCGGACGCGACGCATGAGCGACCCGATGACCGTTGTCGCCCGACGGCTGGGCACGACGCCCGGCCAGGCCTGGACCCTCACGCTGGGGCTGGCGCTGGGGGCCACGCTCCTGGCGACCTCGCTGCCCCCGGTCCTGGCTGCCCGCGGTGGGACCCTGGCCGTCGCCTCCGCGCCGGGTGACAACGCCGGCGCCCTCACGGGTCTGACCCCGGTCGTGCCCGCGGTCCCGGACGTCGCTGAGGCACCGCCCGTCGCAGCGCTGCCGGAGCTGCCGCCGGTGCAGGAGCCGGCGCTGTCGCCGCCGTTCCTGCCGCCGCCGACCCTGCCTGATCCAGCGCCGCTCGCGCCGCCCCCGCCGGCCGGCGCCCCGGTGCCACCCCCCGGGGCCCCCGCCCCCGCTCCTGCGCCTACGCAGAGCCCGAGCCCGGCCGGTCCGCTGCGGCTGGCCGAAGCCGGCTTCTCCACACCCGACCCGACCACCCCGGCCCT
>JBBPYI010000264.1:0-11187 GCA_038200075.1 Mycobacteriales bacterium | reverse complement strand
GGTGTTGTTCTCCGAGGCCAGGATCGCCTCGGAGAGGTCGAAGCCGACCTTCTTGGCGTCGACGTCGAAGGCAGCGACGAACTCGATGTCGCGGATGTGGTAGCCGCCGAGCTCGACGTGCATGAGGCCGGGGACGCGGGCCGACGGGTCGGCGTCGCGGTAGTACTCGACGCCCTGGACGAGCGACGCGGCGCAGTTGCCGACGCCGACGATGGCGACACGGACGGAACCCATCAGGGCGCTCCTCTTTCTGTAGGGGTGGTGGGGACAGGAGCAGGGACAGCAGGTGGGACGGCCGAGCGGCGCTCGGTCTCGATCAGCTCGGTCAGCCAGCGGACCTCGCGCTCGACCGACTCCAGCCCGTGCTCCTGCAGCTGGAGGGTGTAGCGGTCGAGCCGTGAGCGGGTGCGGTCCAGGGAGGTCACGACGCCTTCGCGTCGCTCCTCGAGCCGCGAGCGACGACCTTCCAGGATGCGTACGCGCACCTCGGGGTCGGTCTGGCCGAAGAAGGCGAAGTGGACGCCGAAGGTCTCGTCCTCCCACGCCGACGGGCCCGCCTCGGCGAGCAGGTCGGCCAGGCGCTCCTTGCCTTCCGCGGTCAGCTTGTAGACGACCTTGCCGCGTCGCCCGGTCAGGGGCGGCGCGCCGGCGACCACGGTGGCGTCGCCGTCATCCTCGGTGATCCACCCGGAGACCTTCATGCGCCTCAGGGAGGGATACAGCGAGCCGTAGGAGAACGCCCGGAAGGTCCCCAGCGTGGCCTTGAGCCGCTGGCGCAGCTCGTAGCCGTGCAGGGGGGACTCGTTCAGCAGCCCGAGGACGGCGAGCTCGAGCACGTCGTCCCCTTCCCGCCCCTTGATGCGTGTTGCCGCGATGTATCGGTGCGATACATCGCGCTGCTACGCGACTGTACGTGCCCCGTGCGAAACGGGCAACACCAGGCTGTCCGGGAGATGAACAGCAGGGGCGTCCAGACGTGCCCACACGCTGGCCACACCCGCGATACCCGACCATGGGGTCATGGGAAGACTGTCGAACGCGCGCTGGAAGCGCGTCGTGCTGATCGGTGGCGTGGGCTCGATCCTGGGCCTGACGGCTTTGGTCGGGGTCGGCTACGCACTGACCGATGTGCCGCAGCCCAGCGCCACCGCGACGGCCACCGCCACCCGCATCCTCTACGCCGACCGCTCCGAGCTGGGCCGGGTGGGGACCGAGAACCGGATCCCCGTACGCCTGGGCCAGGTGCCCGAGCACGTGCAGCTGGCGGTGCTGGCCGCCGAGGACCGCGGCTTCTACACCGAGCCCGGCATCAGCCCCAAGGGCATCGCGCGGGCGCTGTTCACCAACGTCCGCGGCGGCGGCGGCGTCCAGCAGGGTGGGTCCACGATCACCCAGCAGTACGCCAAGAACGCCTTCCTCACCAGCGACCGGACCTACACCCGCAAGGTGAAGGAGGTCTTCATCGCGCTGAAGATGACGCGCACGCAGAAGAAGTCGCAGATCCTCGAGGACTACCTCAACACGATCTTCTTCGGTCGACAGGCCAGCGGCATCCAGGTTGCGACCAAGGCCTACTTCGGCGGCGACGTCGGACAGCTGTCGGTGTCGCAGGGCGCGGTACTGGCTGCCTCCATCCGCAGCCCGGCCCGGCTCGACCCCACCAAGCACCCGGAAGAGGCCAAGGCGCGCTGGGCGTACGTCCTGAACGGGATGGTGGAGAAGGGCTGGCTGAGCCCGGCCGACCGGGCCAAGCAGGTCTACCCGTTCGTGCAGCCCGGCGGCGGGCCGCGCAACAACGACCTGTCCGGGCCCAACGGGCACGTCATCACCGCGGTGCTCGACGAGCTCGCGAGCAACGGCTTCCCCGATGACCGGCTCTCTGCCGGTGGCCTGACGGTGCAGACCACGATCCGCAAGGGCGCCCAGGAGGCGGCCATCAAGGCGGTGCAGGCGGTGACGACCGACTCGCCGGGCGCCGAGGACCTGCAGGGCGCGCTGGTGTCGGTCAAGCCCGGGACCGGTGAGGTCTGGGCCTACTACGGCGGCGCGACCGGCACCGGCTTCGACTTCGCCAACCAGGGTCTGGGCCGGCAGCCGGGCAGCTCGTTCAAGCCGTACGTCCTGGCGACGGCGCTCTCGGAGGGCAAGAGCCTGCGGACCCGGCTGGACGGCAACAACCGCAAGAGTTTCCCCGGCCTGGAGCGCCCGATCCGCAACTTCGGCAACGAGAGCTTCGGCCGGGTCGACCTGATCGAGGCGACCCAGAAGTCGATCAACACCGCCTACTACGAGCTCGGGCTCGACGTCGGCCCGGCCAAGGTCGCCGAGCTCGCCCACGCCGCCGGCATCCCCGACAAGGTCGCGCTCGTGAGCCCCGACGGCGTCACCAACGGCGGCATCAGCCTGGGTGGCTACGAGGTGCACGTGCTCGACCAGGCGGTCGGCTACGCGACGTTCGCGAACATGGGCGTTCCGGCCAGGCCGTTCATGGTCAAGAACGTGCAGCGGGGCGACGAGACGCTCTACAACGCCGAGGTCAGGCTCGGTGAGCCGGCCTTCAGCCCCGACGTGGCGGCTGATGCGACGTACGCCATGCAGCAGGTGGTCGAGCGCGGCACCGGGCGCGGCGCGCGGCTGGACGGCGGCCGGGAGGCGGCCGGCAAGACCGGCACCAGCTCGGACAACACCGACGCCTGGTTCGTCGGCTTCACCCCGCAGCTGTCGACGGCGGTGTGGTTGGGCTACGCGCAGCCCAAGACGATCGTCATCGACGGCGTCGAGGCGACCGGCGGCGGGTTCTCGACCCGCATCTGGAAGGCCTACATGGAGCCGGCCCTGCAGGGGCAGGAGCCGCAGAGCTTCCCGCCGCGGGCCAATGTCGGACGCAGCGCGACCGTCGGCTCCGGCGGCAGCGACTCGGGTTCGACGTTCAGTCCGCGGCCCCGACGCTCGCGTCGGCCCCGGCCGCAGGCCACCACCACCAAGCCGTCGGTGGCGCCGGAGCCGTCCCAGGCCCCGGAGCCCAGCCAGGCCCCACCGCCGCCGAGCGACCCCTCGCCGAAGCCGCCGCCGCCGCCCCCGCCGGCCCAGCCGAGTCCGGCGCCTGCCGCGAGCCCGAGCCCGGGGGCGTAGCGGCATGACGGAGCGATGGGGCAGCATCGTGGCGTGACCGCCTCCCCGACGTCGATCCCCGGCCTCAGCTCCGACGTGGTGCTGCCGTCCTACGACGACCCGGTCGTCGCGGGTGCGGCCACTGCCGTCGGCGGCCCGCCGGGGCGCCACAGCAAGGTCGCCCGCAAGCGCTTCTGGACCCCGGTGCGCTGGATCGTGCTGCTCACCTTGGTCACGAGCCTGTTCGGGTGGTGGCAGAAGTCGCCCTGCCGGGTGCATCCCTGGGTGGATGAGTACCAGTACACCCGCGGCTGCTACAGCGATGTCTTCGCGCTCTACTTCTCCGAGCGGCTGTCGGACGGCAAGGCGCCCTACCTCGAGCACCCGGTGGAGTACCCGGTCGTCATCGGCGGGGTGATGCAGGTGGCGGCCAAGGCCGTCACGGTCTTCGAGCCCAGCCAGCGGCCGCGGCACTTCTACGACGTCACCTGGGCGATCCTGACCGCCTTCGCCGTCGTCGTGGCCGTGACCACCTCCAAGCTCGCCGGCCGCCGCCGGCCCTGGGACGCCGCGATCTTCGCCACCGCCCCACTGCTGGTGCTGCACGGCAGCACCAACTGGGACCTGGTGGCGATGGGGCTGACCGGCCTGGGGCTGCTGCAGTGGGCCCGCCGGCGCCCGCTGGCCGCGGGGGTGCTGCTGGGGCTCGCGACCGCCACCAAACTCTATCCGGTGCTGTTCCTGGTGCCACTGCTCGCGCTGTGCGTGCGGACCGGCAAGCTCAAGGCGTACGCCGTGACCGCCGCCGCGGTCGTCCTCACGCCGGTGCTGCTGAGTGCTCCGGTCTTCCTGTCCAGCCCCTACTTCGCCGACATCGGCGGCACCCAGACGGTGGTCGCGGCCAGCCCGGTGGACCGCTTCGGCGCCGAGGGGCTGTCGGCGCTGGCGCCCAAGGTGTCGACCGTCGGGCCGGACGGCCTGCCGGTCGTCGGGGTCAACGCCGCCTATCGCTTCTTCGCGCTCAACACCACCCGGCCGGCCGACTGGGACTCGCTGTGGCGGGTGGTTGAGAAGCGGCTCGGGCGCCCGCTGGACCAGGGCCTGGCGGCCGGTGAGGCCCCGCACCGGCTCAACGCGCTGGTGCTGCTCAGCTTCGCGCTGGCGCTGGTCGGGATCGTCGTGCTCATCCTCAAGGCGCCCCGGCGGCCGCGGCTCGCGCAGGTGCTGTTCCTGACCGTGCTGGCGTTCCTGGTGACCAACAAGGTCTGGAGCCCGCAGTTCTCGCTCTGGCTGCTGCCGCTCGCAGCGCTGGCCCGACCGCGGTGGCGGGTGCTGCTGGCCTGGCAAGCCGCCGAGGCGATGGTGCTGCTGACCCGTTTCTACTTCTTCGTCCGCGGCGCCGACCCCGCAGGGCAGAAGGGCATCGCTGACGGCTTCTTCATCGGCGCGGTTGCGGTCCGCGACCTGGTGCTGCTCGGGATCGCCGCGCTGGTCGTCCGCGACATCCTGCGGCCCGAGCTCGACGTGGTCCGCCGCGACGGGGTCGACGACCCGATGGGCGGGGTGCTGCAGGACGCGCCCGACCGGGACGCGGACTGGGTTGGCAGGCGGCCGCGGCTGCTGTCGAAAGGCGGACCGGATTCGTCGCCTCAGCCACCGAGGTCGAAGACGACCACGTCGCCGTAGTCGGTCCGGGTGATCCCGAGCCCGTCCACCGGGCGGTCCGCCACGCCATCCCAGGGGGTGCCGGGCAGGCGGTCCCGGTGCGCAACCACGGTGCGGAGGCCGAGGTCTCGCAGCACTGCGACAGATCCGGGATCGGGGAAGCTGACGGTCTGGGCGCGCAGGTCCTTGAGCAGCTGCGGCGTGTAGCTCGCGCCGCCGTTGGCGATCGGCACGAAGCCGTCGGTCGACCAGAGCATGTACGGGGTGTCGTTCAGCTCGTCGCTCGGCAGGTGCAGGCGCGGCCCGGGTGCGGCGGCGAGCGCGGCCGGCGGCTGCGGCACGTTGGCAAGCGGGAGGCGGGGAGCTCCTTCGTACGCGACGACCGCCGCGAGAACCGCGACCGCGGCCGCGCCCGCCAGGCGCGGCGAGACCACGCTTGGGCGGGCGGCCAGCCCGCTCGAGATCAAGGTGGCCACCCGCTGCGCGCCGAAGGCCGCCAGCACGGCCAGCCCGAGGCTCCACAGGAAGGCCAGCCGGCCGGTGGTCCGCAGCCCCTCCCAGCCGGGGAGCAGGTCAACGAAGGGCTCGTAGATCAACCCACCCCACAGCCGCAGTCCGAAGGACAGCAGGACGACGAAGGCCGTGCCGACGGCCAGCCCGATGCGCAGTCCGCGGGTGGCCCCGCGCCAGCGCAGCCCGACGACCGCGAGGACCACGGCGATCACGCCGGGGAACAGCGCTTGCTCCGGGACCCAGGGCAGCGTGTCGCGGATCGCCTTGGTCGCCTCGCCCCACGCCCGTCCCTCGGAGCCTGTGACGAGTAGTCCCCGGGGCGGTGCGGAGAAGAACGCCAGCTGCGATCGGTCGCGCAGCGCGGACGGGTCGCGAGCGACGATCTCCAGGTACGGCCGGACCATGAAGGCAGTCACCGCGAGGAACAGCAGCCCGCCGCCGAGGGTGGCGCCCAGCAGCGGACGTGGCAGCCGGGGACGGCCGCGCCACAGCCACGTGCCCACGGCGAGCAACCCGAGGAAGGCCAGGAAGTAGGCGAACCAGATCCCGAGAGCGAAGCCGAGCGTCATTTGCCACGCGGCTGCGGCCCAGCCGGCGACGACCTGCCACGCCCGGCCGCGCCGATAGCCGCTGACCAGCAGGAACAGCGTCAGCGCGACGCCTGCCGTAGAGATGATGTTGAGGTGGCCGTTCTGGGTCAGCTTCCACGGCGCCCAGGCGTACGCCGCGCCGGCTACCGCCGCCGCGGCCGGACGGCAGCCGAGCTCGCGCGCGAGCAGCGACGCGGCCATGAACGCCAGTGCGTATGACAGCAGGAAGACCAGGTTGTAGCGGACGACGGCCGCGGTCACGCCTTCGCCGATGAACCCGGCCGGGAAGTAGCCGAACAGACTGTCGGAGTAGGCGTAGCTCGAGTCGCTGGGCCAGAAGGTGTTGCCTTGGAACAGCCGCAGCGGCTGGGTCAGCAGGGCGTGCCCGCCCCAGGCGAGGAACCAGGCCTGGCCCAGCGGGTCGCCCGGGTCCTGCGGCACGGTCGTCGTCAGGTTCCGCACCAGCGGCCAGGTCAGGATGAGCGCGAGCAGCCAGCCGCCAAGCAGCCACAGGGCCCACTCGCCGCGAGAGCGGGCGGGCGGGGGCGGACCCAGCGGCACGTGGACGTGTGCGCCGTTCCCGGGCCGGGGCGGGCGGCGGGGGGCGCCAGCGGGTGCCGGTTCGACGGGTCCCACGGCTGTCTCGCTCACCGCCGCAGGCTAGGCGGACAATGAAAATCAAAGCAAGCGGCAGGCGAGAGCCCCAGGCGGAGGCGGAGCGGCCTGGTCCAGGTGGAGCCGATCAGACGGCGGGGCCGGCTGCTCACCGGACCGCAGCCGCCTGCAGCTGCCCGGACCCACCTACGATCGCAGCAGCACCCCGCGGCCGCCGGGGGCAGCCAGGAAGGGACGCAGATGCTGCTCAGCGTCGTCGTGCCCTGCTACCAGGAGGAAGACAACGTCCTGCCGGCCTGGGAGGCCATCCGGGCCGCGACCGCCCAGCTGGAGGCTGACGTCGAGGTCGTCTTCGTCGACGACGGCAGCACCGATGCGACGCTGCTCAAGCTGCGGGCGCTGGCTGAGCGCGAGCCGCAGGTGCGCTATCTGTCGTTCAGCCGCAACTTCGGCAAGGAGTCGGCGATGCTCGCCGGCCTCGCGCACGCCCGCGGCGACGCCGTCGTCATCATGGACGGCGACCTCCAGCACCCGCCGGAGCTCATCGAGCAGCTGCTGGCCAAGCACGCCGAGGGCTATGACCAGGTGGTGGCGCGGCGCACCCGCAGCGGCGACCGGCGCTCCCGCACCTTCACTGCGCGGCTCTACTACGCGGCCGTGAACCGGTTGATAGATGTGCGCCTGGACGACGGGATGGGCGACTTCCGGCTGCTGAGCCGCACAGCAACCGAGGCGCTGCTGACCATGCAGGAGTACAACCGGTTCTCGAAGGGGATGTTCGCCTGGATCGGCTACCCCACCGCCGTCGTCGACTACGAGAACGTCTCCCGCGCCGCCGGCCGCTCGACGTGGAGCTTCAAGCGGTTGTTGGACTACGGCATCGACGGCGTTCTGTCGTTCAACAACAAGCCGCTGCGCGTGGCGGTCTACCTAGGTCTGTTCACGACCCTGCTGTCCGCGGCGTACGTCCTGTGGATCATCGGCGGCGCCTTGCTGTACGGCGTCCAGTCCCCGGGATACGTCACCCTGATCACCGCGATCCTCGGCCTCGGCGGGCTGCAGCTGATCTTCCTCGGCATCGTCGGGGAGTACATCGGGCGCATCTACTTCGAGACCAAGCGCCGGCCGCACTACCTGGTCAAGGAGTCCAGGGGGCTGCCAGGCCGTGCGGTGATCGCGGAGTCGGTGTCGCCGCCGCGGACGGTCGCCGGATGAGGCCGGGCCTGCTGCCCGAGGTGGCGCGGTTCGCGCTGGTCGGCGTGGTCAACACAGGGACCTACTACGGCAGCTACCTGCTGCTGGTCCGCCTGCTGCCCTACCTTGCGGCGCATGTGCTCGCGTTTGCGATCAGCATGACCGGGTCCTTCCTGCTGAATTGCCGCTTCACCTACCGGATCCGGCCCACGTGGCGCAAGTTCGCGCTGTTCCCGCTGACCGTGGCGGCCAGCTTCACGATCACGACGGTCGGGGTCGCGCTGCTGGTCGAGGTCCTGTCGGTGGACGAGCGGGTGGCGCCGCTGCTGGCCGCTGTGGGCGCGATCCCGCTGACCTTCCTCGCCACCCGCGCTGTCCTGGTCGGACGGACGCCGGAGACGGTGCTCGCGGAGAGCCCGCGATGACGGCAGTGCAGGTGCCGCAGGCACCGTCGGCGGGCTCGCGTCCGTCCGTTGCCCAGCGGGCGGGCGGGCTGTGGCGTGGGCCGGTCGGCTACTGCCTGCGCGTCTACCTGTGCGTGCGTGCTGCCTTGTTCGCGCTCGCGCTGGTCTCCTCCGGGCTCTTCCCCGACGCCGGGGACGAGGGACTGCCGCAGTGGCCGGCGCCGCGTCCCGGCGGCTGGACCACGGCAATCACTGGATGGGAGAACGCCGACGCGCTGCGATATCTGAAGATCGCCTCGCTCGGCTACGACGTGGACGACGGCAGCGGGGCGTTCTTCCCGCTGTACCCGCTGCTGTCCCGCGGTGTCAGCAACCTGCTCGGCAACTCCTGGCTGCTCGGGGCGTACGTCGTCTCGAACGTCGCCCTCGTGGTCGGCCTGGTCCTGCTCTACCGGCTCACGGCGCTCGAGTTCTCCGACTCCATCGCGCGCAAGTCGGTGCTGTACCTGTGCGTGTTCCCCACCGGATTCTTCCTGTTCGCGCCGTACAGCGAGTCGCTGTTCCTCGCGCTGTCCGTCGGCGCGCTCTACGCCGCGCGCACCTCCCGCTGGGGCGCCGCTGCAGCCTGCGGCCTGCTGGCGGCACTCACCCGCAGCCCGGGCGTGCTGCTGGCGCTGCCCTTGGCCGTGGAGGCGGTGCTGCAGGCGCGCACGATGGCCCGCCCGGCGATGCTCAAGCGCCTGGCCGCGGGCGCCGGGGCGGGCGCCGCGACGGTCGCCGGGCTTGGGCTGTACCTGGGCTACTGGCAGCTGCGCGCCGGCGACTGGCGGCTGCCCATCGACCTGCAGAAGACCGGCTGGGGCAAGGAGAACGCCTGGCCGTGGGAGACGCTGTGGGCCGGTGCGAAGGTGGCTGTGCAGTTCCCTGGCAGCAATCCCGGTGGGTACTTCTTCGTCGACCTCGTGGTCGTTCTGCTGGTCATGGCCTGTGGCGTGTGGGTGGCGCTGCGGACCCGGCTGACGTACGGGCTCTACACCTGGGCGGCGGTGCTGTTCCCCCTGTTCCTCATGTGGCCCGGCCGGCCGTTGCTGTCACTGCCGCGCATCTACCTGGTGATCTTCCCGGTCGTCTGGGCGCTCGCTCGGTTCGCCGAGCGCTGGCGAGCCGCCGACGCCGTGCTGCTCGTCAGCGCCGGCAGCATGGCGATCCTGGCGACCGCCTTTGTCACCGCCAACCCGCTGTTCTGAGCCGAGCCGCCAGCAGGCCCGCGCCGCAAGCACCAGGACCACCAGCAGCAGCGCGGCACGCAGCAGCACCACGATGACCGGACCTCGGGCCGGCGTGGTCACGAAGGTCGAGATGGACAGCGGGTACAGCAGCTGGGTCAGCAGCAGCACCCCGCACAGGGGCGCGACGGTGGTGCGCAGCGGGGAGCCCGGCCGGCACAGCGCGAGGCACACCAGGCCCGCCAGCCACAGCGGGTACTGCGCGCTGAGCACCTTGTTGAAGACCAGGAAGCCGGTCATCAGGAAGACCGCCAAGGTGACAACCGCGACCTCGGCGTCGACCCGTCGGCGCCGCACCCGCACCGCGAGCGCGGCGGTGGCAAGCGCGGTCAGCACCAGCCCCACCGAGGCCAGCCGGAGCATGGTCGGTTGCCACGGCCCGTCGATCTGGCTGCTGCCGAAGGCGAAGCCGATCGTGTTCCGAGCATCGCCCCACGCACGCGCCGCCATCTGCGGCAGTGCCGGGATCGACTCGACCTGGAGCCCACGGTCGCGCTGGCAGGTCAGGAAGCTCAGCAGCTGCCCGGTCCCGCCGTACGCCCGGACCGCCAGGAAGGTGAGCGAGCCGACGGCCAGCGAGCCGGCCAGCACCCGGCCGCGGGCGCGATGGTGGAGCAGCACCAGGGGGATCAGCAGCGCCGGCCACAGCTTGATCACCGCGCCGGAGGCCAGCAGCGCGCCGGCCAGCACGGGGGCGGCGGTCGCGGCGGCCAGCCCCCGACGGCCAGCGCGGTCGGCACGACCTCGAAGCGCGCCAGCGCGACCGGCCCCCGCAGCGGCACGACGGCGACCCACAGCCACGCGCCGGCCAGCGAGCCGCGTCGCAGTCCGAACAGCGCGAGCACCAGCAGGAGGGCGACGTCCCACAGCAGCAGCTGTCCGACGAAGTTCAGGACGTACGGCGCGCCGCGCAGCAGGGCCGGCGCGATGATCACGGCGGCGGCGCCCGCGGGGTACTCCCCCGGCCCGTCGCGCAGCGGCACCCCCTCGGTGCCGTCGGCGAAGGCCGCACCCCAGCCGGCGAAGACGCTGATCTCCAGCACGTCGTCCTGATAGGGGTAGAGCTCGCGGGCGCGGGTCAGCACCAGCACCACGAAACGGCTCAGGGTGAAGGCCGCGACCAGCAGCGCGAGCCGGGAGGCCGGGTCCTCCGGCAGACGCACCCGCAGGACGCTAGCGCTGACGTCAGGCCGCGGGGGCTACCGCGCGGGCGCGACCGGGAGTGCGACCTCGACGTCGTCCTCGCGGCGGGTGGCCGGGTGGAAGCCGTCGTCGACCGCGATCGCCCAGCGGTAGCTCCCGGCGGCGGCGGGCACCAGCGCGGGCACCTGACCGCCGGCCTCCGTACCCGGGACCGGCCGCAGGCCGTTCCACTCGAGCCGGGGGCTGGTCGACTCGCCGGCCGACCGGGCCACCACGGTGCCGTCGCTGTCGCGCAGCGCCATGGTCCAGGGGGCTGACCGGTTGAGCGTGCCGCTGATGACGACGGGTTCCGGGGCGTGCACCGGCGCGCCGCTGACCTGCACGGACAGGATCTGCGGCGCCGGGCCGAGCAGCGCGAGCGCGCCGGACCGGATGTCGTCGAGGCGGTCCATCAAGGCCCCCGGGCAGGCCGTACGGCCGACATCGGTGTGCCCGAAGACCCGAGGCAGCCGCACCCGGGTGCCGGAGGCGTAGCGCGGCCCGCCGCGGCTGGTGAGCGTCACCGCGCTGCGGGGGTCGAAGCGCCAGGTCGCTGCGGCGTACGCCGTGACGCGGGCGAAAGCCCGCACCGCCTGCTCGGTCGGGCGCTGCTTGGTCATGTCGCCG
>JBBPYI010000263.1:0-5263 GCA_038200075.1 Mycobacteriales bacterium | reverse complement strand
GCGCAGGACTTCGAGAAGGCGGCGTCTCTGCGCGACAAGGAGAAGACGCTGCTGGGTGAGAAGGCCACGCGGGAGAAGGAGTGGAAGGCCGGCGACATGGATGTCGTCGCCGAGGTCGACGACGAGCAGATCGCCGAGGTCCTGGAGATCTGGACGGGCATCCCCGCCGTCCGGCTCACCGAGGCCGAGACCGCGCGCCTGCTGCGCATGGAGGACGAGCTGCACAAGCGCGTCATCGGTCAGCATCAGGCGATCAAGGCCGTCAGCCAGGCCATCCGTCGCACCCGCGCCGGCCTCAAGGACCCCAAGCGCCCAGGTGGGTCGTTCATCTTCGCCGGCCCCTCCGGTGTCGGGAAGACAGAGCTGTCCAAGACGCTCGCCGAGTTCTTGTTCGGCGACGAGGACAGCCTCATCATGCTCGACATGAGCGAGTACATGGAAAAGCACACGGTCTCGCGCCTGGTGGGTTCACCTCCCGGCTACGTCGGTTACGAGGAGGGGGGCCAGCTCACCGAGAAGGTGCGCCGCAAGCCGTTCTCGGTGGTGCTGTTCGACGAGGTCGAGAAGGCCCACCCGGACGTGTTCAACACGCTGCTGCAGATCCTGGAAGACGGTCGCCTGACTGATTCCCAGGGACGGGTCGTGGACTTCAAGAACACCGTCTTGATTATGACCTCCAACCTCGGCACCCGCGATATCTCCAAGGGATTCAACCTCGGCTTCCAGAAGGACAACGACGCCACGGGTGCCTACGAGCGCATGAAGACCAAGGTGCAGGACGAGCTCAAGCAGCACTTCCGTCCCGAGTTCCTCAACCGCATCGACGACATCGTGGTGTTCCACCAGCTGTCCGAGCCGGAGATCCTGCAGATCGTGGACCTCATGCTGGCTCGCCTCGATGGCCAGTTGCGCAACAAGGACATGGGCCTGGAGGTCACCACGGCCGGCAAGAAGCTGCTGGCCAAGAAGGGCTACGACCCGGTGCTCGGCGCTCGGCCGCTGCGCCGGACGATCCAGCGTGAGCTCGAGGACCAGTTGTCCGAGCAGATCCGGTTCGGCACGCTGCTGGCGGGCAACATCGTCGTGGTCGACGTCGAGGGTGAGGGTGACGAGGCGAAGTTCACCTTCCGCGGTGAGCCCAAGCCCACCGACGTGCCGGACAGCCCGCCGGTCGAGCTGGCCGAGGCTGCCGGTGGCCCGGCCGGGCCCGCCGGCCCGAGCGCCGGCAACCCGCCGGCGGCGTCCGCCGGCGAGTAGCTCCCCGAACGCCGGACGAGGGCGGTCCACCTGTGGGTGGGCCGCCCTTTCGCGCGCACTCCTCAACTCGGCAGGGCGTAGGTCCCGTCCGGCAGCGGGTCGGCCAACCCGTCGGCAACGAGGGAGTCCAGTGCCCGGCTCCGCTGGACCGGCTCGTCCCAGACGTGGGTCAGCAGGTCGATCGGCACCGGCCCGTCGGCGTCGCGCAGCACCGCCAGCAACCGGCCGCGTACCTGTCGGTCGGTGCCGGCATAGCCCTGCGGACGGCGTACGGGGGCCTCCAGCGCTGGACGCCCCGCCGCCACCCAGGCGCAGCCGGCGGCGACGGGGCACTGCGGACAGCGCGGTGCCCGGGCGGTGCAGACCAACGCTCCGAGCTCCATCAGCGCCACCGACGCGGTTGCCGCCGCCTCGGGCTCGACCGGCAGCAGCTGCTCGACCAGCGCCAGGTCGGCTCGGGTCACCGGTGCGTCTGCGCGACCCTCGACGGCCCGCGCGACGACCCGTCGCACGTTGGTGTCGACGACCGCGACCCGCTGGCGGTAGGCGAAGGCGGCGATGGCCCGGGCGGTGTAGGCGCCCACCCCGGGCAGGCCCAGCAGCTCCTCGACCGTAGGAGGCAGCTGCCCGCCGTACCGCTCGACGCACGTCACTGCCGCGGCGTGCAGGCGAAGCGCACGACGCGGATACCCGAGCCGTCCCCATAGCCGGACGGCTTCACCGGGGGCGTCCGAGGCGAGGGCGGCGGGGGTCGGCCAGCGCTCGAGCCAGGCCGCGTAGGCGGGAACCACGCGCGCCACCGGCGTCTGTTGCAGCATGACCTCGCTGACCAGCACGGCCCAGGGGCTGGTGCCCGGTGTCCGCCATGGCAGGTCACGGGCGGCCCCGTCATACCAGGCGGAGACGACGTCCACGAGGCCGGGACCGGCCGCTCCAGGATCGGGCCGTGTCGCCCCCGCCTCGGTCACCGCCGAAGGGTAGTCAGCCGATACGCTTCTCCAGATGGCGCTGCACTGGCGGCCGGTCGGGCCGGACCCCGATCAGGTCTACTGGCAAAGACGTGCCGTCGCGGCGGTCGCCGCCGGGGTCGCTGTGTTCATCCTGATCTTTCTGCTGAGCCGGGCATTCGGGCCAGGCGACAGCGTGCAGACCAGCGCCGGCGCCAGCCCCTCGCCCGTAACGTCGCCGAGTCCGTCGGTCGCGCCGATGATCGGGCCAACCGCGGTCAGCCCGTCGCCCGGCGCGACGCCACCGACTCCGAGCGCCGCCGTCGCGTCGTGCGCCACCGACGCCGTGAAGCTCGAGGCCAAGGTCGAGCGCGAGAGCTATCCGGTCGGCGGTCGGCCGCGGTTGACGCTGACGGTCACCAACACCGGCAGCGCCCCCTGCACGCGGGACCTGGGTCAGGCCGCCGTCGGCCTCACGGTCTTCTCCGGATCGGACCGCATCTGGTCCAGCGACGACTGCGCTCCCGGCGGGCCGGCGTCGATCCAGACGCTGACCCCCGGTAAGGCAGAGCAGATCGGCGTCACCTGGGCCGGCAAACGATCCCGACCCAAGTGCGCTGGTGACCAGGAGCAGGCCAAGTCCGGCACGTACCGCGTCAGCGGCCGGGTGGGGGACCAGAAGGTCGAGGGGGACAGCTTCCGTCTCACCGACTGAGGCGGCGGTCCCCAGCACCCGACCGGGCGCTACAGCCACCCCGCCTGCACGTCGACAACCGCTCGGTGACGGCGGTGGAGCAGGCGCGGCAGGTCACCGTGGTCATCGTCGAGCAGTGCGCCACCCGCCGCCGACGGTTGCGTGCCGCGATCGAAGCCGAATCCGACCTGGTCGTCGTCGGCGAGGCGCGGACCGGCCCGGACGCGGTTGCTCTGGTGGCCCGGCTGCGGCCGGCAGTCGTCCTGCTGGACATGCAGCTGCCGCGGCAGGCCGGGCTCGAGACGATCGAGCACATCATGAGCATCAGCCCGACGCCGATCCTCGCCTGCTCCACCGCGATCGACACCGCCTCGGCGGCCCTCGCGGCGGGAGCCGTCGACACGCTGCCGGATGCCCAGGTCCCCGAGGACCGGCACGCGGCCGCGGACGCCGCCGCCGCCCTGCGCCGCACGCTGCGGATGTGCGCCCGGGCGCGCGTCATCACCCACCCCCGCGGACGGCTACGCGCGCAGGGACTCGGGTCCGCGTCGCTGGCTCCGCGGGAGCAGGCCGACCCGCGGCAGCAGGCCGTACGTCTGATTGTCCTCGGAGCCTCGACCGGAGGACCACACGCCCTGCACGCCCTGCTGCGTCGACTGCCCGCCGACCTGCCGCAGGCGGTGCTGGTCGTGCAGCACATGGCCGAAGGCTTCCTGCCCGGGCTCGTCGCCTGGCTGGACGCCCTGGTCCCGATGCCGGTCCGGCTCGGCGAGCACGGCATCCGGCGGGCCCCCGGCACGGTCACCTTCGCCCCCAGCGGCGGCAACTTCGTGCTGACCGACGACCGCCTGTGCACCGCGATCGAGCCGCCTGCGCCCGGGCAGTTCCACGTCCCCGGCATCGACGCGACCTTCACCAGCGTGGCCCGGGTGCTCGGGCCGGCTGCGGTCGGCGTGCTGCTCACCGGCATGGGGCGCGACGGCGCCGCCGGGTTGTTGCAGATGCGTACACGGCACGCGCGCACCCTGGCTCAGGACGAGAAGACCAGCGCGGTGTATGGGATGCCTGCAGCAGCAGCACAACTGGATGCTGTTGACCGCCAGCTCCCGCTGGACGAGCTGGCCGCAGCGGTTCTTGAGGCGGTGGGCCGCACATGAGCCGGCTCGTCCTCAATGACGCGCACTTCGGCCGGCTGCGCACGCTGCTGAGTCGGGCCGCGGGCCTGGTCTTCGATGACAGTCGGCGCGACTCGCTGGCGCTGTCGGTCGCCGAACGGCTGCATGCCACCGGCTGCCCCGGCGTCGCCGATTACCTCGAGCTCGTCGAGAGCGATGCCGAAGACGGGCTTGCAGAGCGCCAGCAGCTGCTGGACGAGGTCACGATCCAGGAGACGCACTTCTTCCGCAACCCTCCGCAGATGCGCGCCCTGCGTACCCATGTGCTGCCCCAGCTGCTGCGCGAGGCCGAGAACCGCGGCCGCCGGCTGCGCCTGTGGAGCGCCGGCTGCTCGACGGGTGAGGAGCCGTACACGCTGGCGATGATGCTGCGTGAGCTGCTGCCCAGCGGCGGGGGCTGGGATGCCAAGGTCATCGGCACCGACCTGTCGCAGACCGCGCTGGCTGCGGCACGACGCGGAACGTACGGCGCACGTGCGCTGCAGCTGGCCAGTGATGGCGACCGCAGTCGCTTCTTCACCTCCGCCGGGCGCGGGCGCTATGCCGTGTCGACCGCCGTACGCGAGCTGGTCGAGTTCCGGCACCACAACCTGGTGACCGACCCGCCGGTCGAGGACGGCCTGGATGTCGTGCTGTGCCGCAACGTGACGATCTACTTCGCCCGCGAGACCACCCGCGCGCTGGTCGGTCGGTTGCACGCCAGCCTGCGCGACGGGGGTTATCTGCTGCTCGGCCACTCCGAGACGCTCTGGCAGGTCAACGACGACTTCCGACTCGTGACCGTCGGCGCCGGTCGCGACGCGGCGTATCTGTACCGCCGGCCCGAGCGTCCGGTGGCAGCGGCCAGCCCCGGCCCGGCCCGGCCCGGCGTCCCCCGTCCGGTCCAGAAGCGGGGCCGACCCGCGCGTCCGCCCGTCCGCAGCAAGGCCCTACCCCGCCCCGCCCTGCCCGGTGATGATGCGCCCGCGACCGCCCGCCGGGCGCTCGACGAAGGGCGCTACGAGCAGGCCGCCCGGCTGGCGCGACTCGCGGCGGTCGACGACCCGTTGTGTGCCGAGCTGCACTACCTGCTCGGCGTGGCGCTCGTCGATCTCGGCCGCGACGACGAGGCGCTGCCCCCGCTGCGACGCGCGGTCTACCTGGCACCGGCGTACGGGCTGGCGCACTTCCTGCTGGCCGGGGCGCGGCAG